>NZ_FQZD01000013.1 GCF_900141835.1 Propionispora hippei DSM 15287
GAGCTGCTGGAAACTTTTGAAATTGGCCGCTCTCTCAGCATGAAAGGCTGTCCCTATGACAATGCCGTGGCTGAAGCCACCTATAAAATTATGAAAACCGAGTTTATCCACCAGATGAGCTTCCACAGCCTTTATCATCTGAAGTTGGAGCTATATGATTATGTCAATTGGTTTAATAAGCATCGGCTTCATGGCACTTTGGGATATCTAACGCCTATTCAGTTTCGCCAAAAGGCCCTTAAAAAAGTTGTCTGATTTACTGTTGACAATCCATTTTTATGCTATTTGGAGTTTACACAAAATCAGGGATACACCCGTTGGGAACTAGGGGATAGGCTTCCCCCTCTGATGTTGTTACTGCATTAGCAGAGTATTTTAATGTATCGCTGGATTATTTAACCGGGTTAATCCGAAAAGGATAAATAAAGTACTGGCTAAGAATAAAGCTCAAATCGCTTGCAATCTTGCAAGTGATTTGAGTTTTCCTGCTATATCCTTAAACTATTCTTCTATAACGTGGCACCAAAGTCACTTAAAATACTGTTTACAAGTTTTGAAAAGTCAGTAAAACCAAGCTCTGTAAGGGTCTATTATCTTTTCATGATATGTCATTTCTTATTCCATTACATGCCATTGAGAAAACGAGATCCTCTTAAACGATAAGTCCATGAGCCATCTGCCTTTGAGGTTCTTCCGATTCTCTTCTATGACATGTCACTGAAGGACCAGCGTTCTTAACTGGAATAAGCTCTAAGTCCATATGTTATCTATCTCTACACCTCTTTACTTTCCTTCCATGACATAGCACGCTGTATAATCGATCTCCCAAAATAGACATTAGTCAATGAGTTGATTAATGTCATATTTAAAGTATGGATCAGAATCACCCAAATCTCCTAGAAGTACTTAAATGACGTTGCCAATAGAATCATGACCTTTTTTCATCAACGCTCGTTTATTTAATTGTAGAGCCTGTTTCTTCAAGTAGTGTACCACCGATTGTTTCAGAAAATTTTCTACTGGCTTCTTCTGCATTTCCATGTCGCCTTAAATTAGTTTCTTGTTCAATATAATCCAACCATCTATTTATCTCTTTTTCAGTACCTTCTATAAGCTTATAATTCACATTTTCAATTAATTTCAAATCAGTTCTTCGTTTATAATGTACAAACATATTACGGAATTTTTTTGCATTTTGAATATTAATCTTATTTTCTTTAATATCGCAGAGTTTCATGACTCTGCAATACTTATAATAAATTGACTTTTCCTCAATCTTTTGAAATTCAAGGTTATCACATAAACCCTGTAGCCAGTTATTAACCACACCCTCAAAATAGTGACATAAAGTAAACGGTGCTGCTCTCTGATATCTTTTAGCTATGAAATATTCCTTGGTGACGTTATCTTTTTCTTCATCATAATATGCTCGCTCTTTAAACCAGCAATAATCTTGCCATAAATCCTCAATTATTGAAACTGTTAATATAGTAACAGATCCGTCAGGCTTAATAGTTACTCTAATTTGCATCCCATCCCCCCTAAAATTATTAAACAAATACGATGCTAATACAGCTATGTACCGACTAAAATTTTTTTATCCCATGGCCTTATAATCAATTTCTTGTAGTGTAATCGACCTTAAGACATTCTAAGTATTCATTATTAATAAATTTCTTAAAAAGCCTACTACTACATCCAACTATAGTAAATTGCAAATCGTAATCGGTGTTTATACAGATTTCTTTATCATCCGACCAAATATAAGTTGGGGAATATTTTTCTTTATCGCTATAATTTTTAATAGTTTCATAATTCATAACAAGCTGCAAATCATCTAATTGTCCAGCAAACAGTTGCTCTTCAAAATCACAAGTTTTCATTATGTCAAAATAAACATAGTATGTTTCCTTAGAGAAAGGTTCCAATATCCTAACCATTTCTTGGAGGCATTGTTCTTCCAAGCATCCCTCCCGGGCTCCTATTACATATCTCGGCCATCTTCTTGCAAAGGCATTATGAATTGCCCACAAGTTAATTTCAGGTTTAAATTCAATACTCACCTCAGTAGCTAAATGTCTCCACAATATTCGTTCACCAGGAACGCCTTCTACATCTCCAACCTCATCCCAACTTAGCTTTTTATCTTGAACAAATTTGTCTATATACATTGGATGGAGAATCTTCAGATATTTATCAAACTGTTTTGGTAATAAATTCCCTACAGTATTTCCTCCCCAGAATTCATTCTTTCTATTATCTATTGGTCTAACATTATTTCTTATCCACTCGAATTCTTGTAGATTTTCTATTGCATAGACTATCACTCCCAAATTAGGTATACGAATGCAACGAATGCAACTATTGCATATCCTCATCTCGTAAAGATGTTCTTTTCCATTCAAACTCATTTATTAGCTTAGATTCGAAGATATCAAACTCAGCATTATAATTATGAACGTGCGGGAAAGGAATATTAATGGCTTCTTTCTTTAAACCCATTTCTTCAATGATATGTATATGTTTATCAGTAAAGCCATATAAGTAGATGCGATTATGTCGATCATATACAATTGTTGTATTTGTTTCGGGCGAATGTATCCATAAATCATGACGTGGGTCATTTTCAAAAAAATCTTTGAACCGATTGAGAAGCGTACCAATTTCATTATGAGTAAGTGACTCGCTTTGGTACTCTAATGCCGCAGACAGCGAATCACACGCATATAGCGAAGTAAAGCGCGATGGTAGTTGAAGATAACGTAATTATCGAACCAATTCGAACACGCTTTCAATGACCCACTCTTGTTCTGCGTATGACCGTGAACCGTTTTGAGGAAATGTCTCCTTGTTGAGTAAGTAGCGTATTCCGTGCGTTGACAATCCATCGAGGTATTGTTTTTCGACTAAAGTATGAATATCATCCTCTGTCCAGATAGGAGGAAAACTCCACAACGGTATACCCTCTAACGATTACTTGCCAACAATAGTACTTCAGTATTTCCTTCTTGTAGTTGTATCAAAGAGACAGTATAGAATGTACTCACGGCAACCTCCAATCTTACTATTCAAATACTAATTTTTTGCTATCTGTATCGACACTGCATCTATCAGGCGCTTTTAGGCATCCCTGCCACTCCTCATAAGTCAAATCAATGTGCGGCTCTGGAATCGTTTCATATTCAATTATGCTCGGATAGAACCCCAGAATCCTTCCATCCTTTGGGTCAAAGTGGGTTCTATAGGTTGCTTCCTTTGCGATATCATTTGCATCTTCCGTTAGTAAAAGGTGAATATTGGGGAGCTGTGCAAGCATTTCTCTACGAATCCTGAAATCATCCAATGCCTTTTCAAAGCTCTTGCTTCCCCAATCCTTCTCTCCCGAAATTAGCCCAATTATTGAATTGACGCCCATAGTAGAAACTGGAAGTTTATTATTCGCAGAAGTGGCGTTTTGGAGATTCATAAAAATTAACTTATTAATGCTTTCAGAATAGGTGCTTTTTAGTACTTGTAAACTATGCACAATGTATCCGTACGCTTCTTTAGCGTAATTGTTTGCCTCGTCTTTATTGGGAATATATCCCTTATGAACCACCTTGTTTCTAAACGGTGCGTGTTTCTCAACAAAATTTTGGGGTACGTTTTTGAACTCAGAAAGATAAGTAAGATAAAAGGCCCCTAGTTGTCTTTCTGATTGATTGGACATCCATTTCCATATCTCATCAAACTTGTCCATGGGAAATCCGTTCTGTATTACAACAACACGCATGAAAAACTCGTGGTATCGTTCTATTGCGGCGGCAATACTTGAAACTGTTTCTCGATAATACCCATCCAAAAGTGCTCCACAACCAAATTCGAAGAGTACCTCAAATCGTTCTTCTTGCAGTAAAGTTATTGTCTTATGACCCTTCTCACAAGTTGTATTAAAGTAGAAGTCGTTGTTTACGTCAACTTCAGCAAAGTTAAAACTGGGCAAACCGGCCTCTCTCTGACATTCAATACAATTTATAAACACTTTCACCTATATCACCTCTGTCCAACTAACCACACTAAAATACTCATCAACATTTCGATTAGTTTCCTTTTCATACATCTGTATATTTATTTTAGTTTTAATTCAATATTGTCATGGCTTTGAATAATCTTAATGATTATTTCAAATAATGTTTCGCCTTTTTTCTGTTTTGCATCTTCCAACAAAAAACTTACCTTGTTCACATTTGTCGGATGACACCCCGTCAATATTCTTTCGTAATGTTTAATAGTTGCATTATATCCGAAATCAATTCTACTTTTTTCTGCGTTTTCCCATATTATAACGATTGGTTCTCCATACTCATGTACGCCAAAACCTCCGCGCAAAAAGTCATTAAAAGCATCTAAATTATATTCAGTCCTCCACGTCAGCCTTTTTGTAAGCACCTTATTTATTTCATCGCGGAATCCTTCAATATTATGGAATTGAGTTCCATCTATAATAACTTTTTTCTTCTCCATAATTCCTACTTCCTACCCCCCTTCACATCACCGCATTTCCCAATAATTTTCTCAAGTCCTTTTAGTGTAGATAATATATAGCTTTGGTCTGTTGTAACATCAAATTCAAGCCTATTGGCTTGTTTCCAGA
Source organism: Propionispora hippei DSM 15287 (assembly GCF_900141835.1). Taxonomy (NCBI): domain Bacteria; kingdom Bacillati; phylum Bacillota; class Negativicutes; order Selenomonadales; family Sporomusaceae; genus Propionispora; species Propionispora hippei. Next base: position 4,634 of record NZ_FQZD01000013.1, read on the forward strand.
GAATCAAAAAATTTAGATCTTTATGTAAAATTACGAAACTATTCAAACTAACAAAATTTGAATCATTAGTACCGCTCCCATTCCACATGTGATTATCGTCTTTTCTATTCTGACATATCCACGGTTTGCGATAGTTCGTAATGGCTGAAGTTATTAATAATATCAGCAATGATTATATTTGATTCCTTATCACATTCAGAAACTAGTTGATTTGATAATGCTTCTTTACCGGTATCAGAACTCGCGTAAATTAGTTTTATATTTGCCGGTAAATAAATATCTCCCAAAATCGGAATTTCTCCAGCATTAAGTTTAGAAAGATTACCATAATCGCAATCCGTCACGATCCCAACTAACACTTTATTTCCTTCTCTAATATTAATATTATGAACTAAATCGCAAAGAGCAATTTTTTCTGCATTTTCTTCTAAATCGAGCCAGTAATGTTGATGAACTATCTGATAACTAGCTAAAACTGAATCAATTTGTTTTTCCAAAATACATTGAATAAATGTTGCAGCAGAAATTTTTCTTTCATTATGAATTTTTGTATTAGCATCCAATGCAAATAAGATATTATATTGACAAAGATGATCAACTTCATTAAATAGAAACTTAGGAGTTCGAAGAGGAACTTCCGTAAGTGTTTTTTCACTCTTATTGTGTCGCTCATATGATCTTCTAAAATTAGTCCAAACAGGTTCAATTACTTTTTTATCCCTGTCAAACAAAAAAATTTCATTATTAGGGCCTATTCTAATTGATTTAACTACTTTATCAATCTTGAATACTATTCCATCTAATCTTGTTTTTTTACTAGCACAACAGTTTTTGTATTTTTTCCCACTACCACAAGGACAAGGTTTATTTTTCTTTATTACATCCGACATTGTTTTCTCCTATTCAAATACCTATCTTTAACACCTGCAAATTCCTGATGAGCCCAGGTATCAGCATACACATGCATGGTTACGCCTAATCGTTCTAGCGAGTTTTCATCATTTCGATGATTGAGTGCCTCACCATATCTCTTGCTATATAACTATTGGGTTTACAAACTAATTTGTCCGCTAGTCTTAAAGTCGTTCCTTCTTCAAGCGTTAGTTCCCCATTTCCAGGTAAGAAATGAAAACTGGCCCACACTTGCTGATTATATTTCTGATCTTTAAATGTTTCTACATCCATAGCAAGATTTTCATTACAATGGGCGGATCGTATGCAATAATATTCTTCTTTTGATTCTGGATTAATGATTACACCATCAAAAGTTGCATCGTCCACATATAGCGCACATGTTGCAATTTTGCCGGCTTGTTCTTGTGTAAAACCGGCTAACCTAGCTAACACATACGTTCCCGCATAGTGAAAATCTTTTTGGAGGAAACACGAGGACAGGGAGTATGTTTCAAGCCTTTTTAAACTCTTACCGAAAATACTATCCCTGTCCCTATTATATCCGGCAATTACACATTTTGATTCCCTCATGTCTCGCAGATGGCAATATTGGCACTATTTCGCTATTTTTTATTTTCCGGCTGACTACAAAGCTCCTTCCAAATTAATACAAATTTTAACAGTAAGTATGTTTTGCTAACGCATGAATGGGATTGGTGGACTATCTTAGTTTTGACAATCGAATTTATAAATTATTACATGTTAGCCCTTAAAGCAGAATAATGAAGTGGCGTAAGAAATAAGGGATTATAGACACTTATATTTAAAATTTCATTAAGAGATGCTCGATAATTAACCTTTATGTTGGTAAAATAATTATTTAAATCTAATTGAATGTCGACAGCAGTTAAGCCCGGATTATTTCTAACTATTTCTGAAATTTCAAACTGTACAACTTCAAAGCAATACAAAAACATATTTCTATGGAATAATTTATCTTTAGTGATTAATTTCAAATTTTCTTCATCATAGCTGACTATTTCCTCGCAAATTAATCTTTCCTGTTCGAATGTTTTTGGATTAAGAGCAATTAGAAATGGACTTACTGTAAAATTATGAAAAGATAGCGGCATACTTGCATACATATGAATTTTATTATCATGAAACCCTTCTTCGAGAGTAAGATTTAGTGTAGCACCAGTAAGATATAGTATATTTACTCCTGTTTTATGAAATTTTGTATCAAGAATTTGTGCTGGTTGAGGAATGTCTCCAATTTCCACTAAATTGTTAATTCTACCGAAAAAGTAGAAAAAACTACATAAAATAAAACATGCTGGTACGATTGACAGCAAAATTAAGATGATTTCATGAAAAGTCCAAGTATTAATAAGAAAAATAATACCTATTAACCAAATTATACCTACATATAGTAACCCAAATCTACTTAATAAGGTAACATATTTTGTAAAGCTAGTCTTTTCATCAACAATGTCACAATACATGTTAAAATGACTTTGTACTTGCCTGGCTAACTCTTCGCAATCTAAATCTTTTGTAAAAGGTAAAGCCATAAGACCCCATAATAAATCTCTGCACTTTTGTAATTTTTGTTGGTTATTCATTCCAATAAAGATTGCAACAAGGCCAATTAGTGTTAGTATTCCTGACGTAAGGCCAAAGATTATTGTTAAAATATCGCTCGTATGAGTCAATTGAAAATATAGCATGCATTACCTCTCATTAATGTTTTAACAGATTATATATTCCCTCTAATTCTTTATCATTTTGTTGTGCGGAATGCTATGAATTTAGTCGTAGAGGTCAATAGATTCATCAAGAATTTCTCATCTGAATAAAGGATAACTTCAAAGGGGACCAAGCAGTGCGAAAATAGCCACATGAAAGTTCCACATCACGCCGTTCTCTAGCAAAGTAGCGTCAATAACTCACACATTTCCAGAACCAACTATTCAAATTACTTTAATCTTGGCATCTTTAAATCTATCTTTTTCCACCGGTACCCCCTAACATTGTTCCATCCACACTTTTCAATATAATCAATTGTTACTTTCTTTGTTTCTTCTCGATTTCTTGTTCTTATGATTTTAAGAATCTTTACTGGTTTATATTTCTTAGTCCATTCGCAGCCATTACCATTAAAATGTCTCTGTATCTCCCCATGAAGATTTACTGCAAAGTCAATAAAATATTTGCTTTCTTGAAGCAATAGAACAAAAACACCTTCATAGGTTCTATTATTCACTTCTTTTTTTATTTCTTCATATTTTATTTTCCGAAAAGCATAATTCCCACCACGTACATTTTGATAACCGTATCTTTCTATATAAATCTTGGTCAGTTCATGTTCAAACTCCTTATTAACATTGTTATAGACTTGATGAACAGCAATAGGAGCATTTTCTTTAGTCCATTCTGCTCCCTCACCAGCAAAATGACTCTTCATTCTATTACAGTAATGTTCAGTGTAACCCACGTAAAATTTGTCACCCACCAGCCGAAGGACATAAACATTTCCTTCCCCAGAAAAACCATATTTTTGATGCAAAGTTTCATTATTCAATATCAAATAGGTTATTGCAAATTCAAATTTCAAACGCAACAAGGTTTGAATAAATTTAAACATACCGCCAGAATATCCGCAAACAAAACATTTAAATATCCGTTTTTCAGGGTTTATTTTTAAATTTTCTTTATTATCATTATGAAATGGGCAACGGCCAACATATTCAGAGCCTTTCTTCCTCAAAGACACGTGCTTTGCTATCTCATCTTCAATTTTTACATTATTGTTTATAATAACCAATTCTTCTTTAGTAAATTTCATAATATAGCGCACCTCGAGAAAATTCTCTAAAGACAGACATGGGGAGGGTGGTACTGTCTCGCTTTATTTTTTAACAAATTGCTAGTCTTTGCCGCGCAGAATATTGGTTATTCGAACTTTTGGTGGCTTTGAATTAGTGTACAAGTAGGATTATTTTCTCTATCCGAATTGGTAAGTTGGTATTTCTGTCTTACTTTCTTACCGATCGTTTGATTTACTGTGTCTAACCCTTCTCGTTCTACAGCTCTTAAGTACTCCTTCATCAGAGTACGATCATTTTGAACAATAAGGAATATTTCATTGGTAATTCTTTTGTTCATAATACTAATTGCCCGCTCTGCAATTTCAGCTGACGATATTTCCGGCATATAAAATCTTCCTTTCTTCCACATGTCATTGTTGAAAACTTAAGCCTACCCTAAGTTTCTTATGAGCTTTCGGGGACAGCCATGTCCCAATGGTGTAGTTTGTCAGCATAGCCCAAATAGTCTCTAAAAAAGATGCAACGAAACTCTCAGTCTTCGTTCCTAGATTTTTCATAGACATCCCCTCTTTTCCCAACGCCCAAAACCCAATAAACCGCAAAAAACTAAGGCTAATCACTACAAGCGTGACTATGAGGAGACTACACACATTCTGGTTGGCAGCCAGCGGGGGAGTTACCCCCGAAAACCCACAATAGCAACCCGTCATTCGAGCAATATTTCATTCTTTGAAATTCATTAAGTACTATCTTAGATTCTAAATAAGGAAACTCCTGCTAAATTTTGTATTAATTTGACAAAGTTGAATGTTTTATGGCAACAAGTCTTCATAGGGTTATTGCCAACATTCCGATCTTGTTTCGTCAGTCTGACAATCTATATAAAACAGTTAAGCATTTCCATACTCGATTCCATTTCTTATAACTTCCCGTTCGCAGATAACGTGGAGTGTCGCAAAACGCTTATTTATTTTTCTTTTAGCCAATAGTGTGGCTAGGAAATCCTCTGTTGGCAGTTGGTTTTCACAAATGGTACAGTAAAGTTACAATATAATTCATTATAAAAATATACTTATATTCTAAAACCCGTATAAATCGGTTATAATGAACATAGATTAAAACAGCAAAGCGCCCTGCCGTCAACAGAGCGCTTTGCCTTAGGAATATGGAGGCTACTTGGTGGCTTCGTGGATGATTTGATAGATCAACCATAAAGCACCACTTGAAACGGTTAGCGTGAACCACTTCGTTTTCAAGTGCATAGCATCACCTCCTTATTCAGTTTGGGACGAGCTCATAACTCGTCCCTTACACATTATAGGATAAAGATTGGAAAAACCGTCCTTAATAGGACGGTTTTTTCATGCCTCAAAGGAGGGGGAATTGGGGCCATTTATACCTGCTCTGTATACAAAACTTATGCCTGTTCTTCTTAGTCAAATCTATGATAGAGGCGAGGGAAATCGAGCCCCTGTTTGTTCACATACTTCAACACAAAGAGCATTTTCCCAAAGGCAACGCCCTGGTGAAAATGCTCTCTGATCACTTCGCAAAACATACTATTGCAGATCGGCTACATTGCTTTTCCCGCTTCATAAGCTTTTGATAAAAGCTCTTTATTACCAGCCGCGGTGTTGGGGTCTCCGCCGCCCATTAGTAAAATGGTATCAACTACGTGTAAGCCAAACATCTTAAACAAGTCTTCATTGATTTGAAAGGATGATTGAAAAGCCTGTGCGTCTGGATTTCCCTGAGAATATACCATGACCAGGCTTTTAGTCGCATACCGAGGTTTATAGTTTTCATCAAACAAGCCGCATAGTCTGTCCCATAACAGCTTCATTTGAGCTGTAGCCTGCCAAAGGTATACGGGCGAGCCGAAAACCACAACATCGGCATCGATAATATGTTTAAACATGTTCTGAAAATCGTCTTGCATGAAACATTGTCCAGTCTTGCGACAGACAAAACAGCCTTGACAGGGTTTGATGTTCATATCATAAAGATCAAAAACCGCTGTTTCGGCCCCGGCATCTTGTGCTCCCCGAATAACCTCTTTAATAAGAGTGGCCGTGTTACCGTTTTTTCTTGGACTCCCCATAAAAGCGACTACTTTTTTCATGCTGTAATTTCCTCCATTGAAATATTTTTTTGTCCTGCATTGCTTTTGACACTTCCTTTGTCAGTGCCAACGTATTTCCTGTCTTATGTGACCTTCCATTTACAACGACGATTTTTTCATAAATTCCATATCTCCAATCTTAATTAGTATTGTATTTATAGTATCATCCAGTTTATCATGGTAATAGATATACATTTATACTAGTACTATTAATGCTATGATAAAGGCGGGTAAGAGCTTATGGATAATGAAAAGCAGCGATATAGAGAATTAGGTGATTTTTTAAAGTCTCGTCGGGCAAAAATTTTGCCTTCCCAGGTTGGTCTGCCTGAAGGAATACGTCGCCGAACTCCCGGTCTTAGAAGAGAGGAAGTGGCTTTACTTTCCGGAATCGGTTTAACCTGGTATACATGGATGGAACAGGGCCGTCCTATCCAAATATCCTCACAAATACTTGAAAGCTTAGCCCGAACCTTGATGCTTGACAGGCATGAAACCAAACATCTTTACACTCTGGCTCAGCACACACCACCGGTTGGTTTCCCTATTTGCAATGCTCCTGTTAATCCCATGTTGCAGCACGTGCTGGACAACTTAGCATTTTCTCCGGCAACCATTCTTGATGTCCGCTTTAATATTATTTCGTGGAACCGAGCCACTGCAAAACTTTTGTTCGATTACGGTAAAATTAATGCTTGTAAACGTAATCTGCTGCGAATCATGTTTACAAATGAAGAATATAAAAAGACAATGGCTGATTGGGAGTCCGCAGCGCAAGCGATGCTTGCTTGCTTTCGTACAGCTTATGCAAACTTCGTCGGAAACCCATGGATTGAGGATTTTATCAATGAACTCAGGAGCGAAAGCAAAGAATTCGATTCCTGGTGGTCCATGCACGACATCCAAAAAGAGGAGGGAGTATTAAAAATTATTAACCATCCGGTTTTAGGACAGTTGAAATTTGAGTTTACCAGTTATGCGGTTTTATCAGATGCTAATTTAAAACTGTCTGTACTCACCGCTATTCCGGGGTCAGCTACCGAGGAAAAGATAAAACGATTTCTATCGCGTTAAGCCCATTTCCCTGCATCCGCAGGAAGGCCAAAACATCACCAACAAATAGGAACTATAGGAAAGATGAGGATCGGTAACCTTGGCCCAAGTTAGTCTAACTTTTTCAAACTCATAAGTTATCGAGGAAAACGCCTATACCGTCTTTCTGTATTTGAGGCTGTATTTATCGCTTCAAGTTCCACATCCCCGAATGTAATCCAGGCCAATTCCGCCTTTGTAAGCTTATCGATGAATACTATTATCTTTATTGATTAGACTTCATACTACTGTCGTATAACGGGATGCTCCCTAGTGCGATAACAGCAAAAATTAATAACACAATTTGTCCGCTGAGTACTTGTAGCAAAGCTCCTCCAAGGACCGGCCCAATAGCCTTTCCCAAGGATTGGAATCCTAAAGAGCCAAAATATGCGCCTCGCAGATTCTCCGGTGCTATATCATCAATAAAAATTCCACCTATTGAAAAAACAAAAATTTCCCCTAAAGTAAAAATAATCTGACTTATTATATATGAAATATAGCTCAATCCGGAAAAGCCCATTCCTATAAGCCCGCCCGCAATGAAAAAACTACCTATCTTCATTAGCCATAACGGATTTTTTCTTTTTAAGCAATAACTTGTAATTGGTATCTGCAATGATACTACTGTAATTGCATTGGTAGCTAAGATCATTGTAAAAACCCCTGTTCCTCCAAAACGCTGCATAAGTATCTGCCCCAATGTTGATTCTTGCTGAACATACGCTAAATAAGAAATAATTCCACCTACTATGTAAAGTCTTAATGATTTATCATAAAATAACGTTTTTGCAGCCATACTTATTGATATCCTATCAGCCTTTGTTGCTTGCTTGTCCCAGTGATTCTTTGACTTTGAAGCTATTAGCAGCAATAAAGCTAGATAAGCCCAACACATAACCCCTGTAAAATAAAAACTATCTACAGTTCCAGAAAAGCCTATCCATGCACCTAAAATCGGTCCTAATGCACTCCCTATATTAGCTACGGTATATCGCAAATTAAATGCGATAACTTTTTGCTCATAGGTTACAACATCTGCTAACATGGCTTGAGTTAGAGTATCAGACCATATACGAAACAATCCGGCAAATAAATTCAAAGTACAAAACATCCCTGCCACTACCGCTTTCGAAGTATCAACAGAAGCTGCTATTCCAAATCCACCAAAAATTAAACCATAACATAGCAGTGAAATTCCAAGTGTTTTTTTCCTTCCATATTTATCAGATAAGTAACCGCCTAAAAATCCACCCAATGTATATGATAAATAAGAAGTTCCTACGATCATACCGGTAATAGAAAGCGATATTCCTACTTTATAATGTAGAAATATCGCAAGAAAGGGTACCGTCATTGATGTTCCAATTCTTAAAAAAAGTACTCCTATAATAATAATCCATATTAATAGATTAAATTTGTAAGTTTTCCAATTCATAACCAGCCTCCTTAAACTATCTTAGATTCCAGACAAGGAAACTCCTGCTAATTTTTGTAATGAATTTCACAAAGATACTCACTTTATAATACCTCGTTTTATAGGAACAACGCTTATTCAATTGAATTAGTCTTTCTTTTACTCTTTTAGCTCAGCTTTCATTTAAACGGTGCTTCCTATTAACCCGGGTATAAAAAAACCGGCCTTGTCATGAAATGATGATTGGCCGGTTTACTTTGCTATCAAGATTCACACAGGGACGCAAGGGACAGCTCGCTGTCTCAGAAAGCGTATCTGTCCCTGTGGTTACGTTTTCATTAATTATTTATTGGTAGCTCAGCCAGTTTTTCAGCAAGTTCCTTATACCAGGACAAAGTTAATGCATTTGCACCAATACCGCAGGCATCCATATGATCAATCGAATCTAGCAAGGGCATGGAATTCCACTTGCCTATTTTGGGTATCCCATTATAATTAACAATTTTATCGGAAGACCATATTTTCGGACCACTCTGAGAGATGGTGTTGACCACGCCGTCATTGGGTTTCCAACTATCATCAATAATAACCCGCCCTTGTTCATTACGCGTATAACTTCCGATGAATGTGCCAAATGGATATAACAACGGAGTCATATAAATTACATGGGGAAGCTCGTTACTCGTCAAAATACTGGGAACAGTTGCACAGGCAGAATAAGAAAAATAGTATACATCAGGTTGTGCCTTAACCCACGAGTTGAGCACACGAGCACCATCGGTACTTAAATCCCAATTTGCAAGGTCGTTAGTCTCATTCCAGATTTCACTCTCCAAAACCCTGTTTGTGTAAGCTGTAAGGCTTTCTCCTGGCATTCTGTTCAAACCCCACTGATCCAGTTTAAAATCATAGATAAGTGTTTCTCCCGCACCGGTAAAGGCTGCCACAGAGGCTATAAAATTCTTAGCAAAATCTCCAAACGTATTGCTTTCGTCTGCAAGGGTAGTACCATCATGAGTAGAAGCAATCGTCGTAATACTGTGAACCCACGATTTGCCACCTGCAAAGAGCGGACTTAGTTGAGATGGCGTTGCATTTTGTTCCTCCTTGCTGCCTTCCTTGAGCAATTGAACCAGGGCGCGTACGGTCTGACCGCCCATGCTGTGAGCCACAAGATGAATCTTATTTACTTTACCTTTCGTCGTAAGATTGCCCCATTCGGGATAAAGACCAGGATATGTTCTTCCATACCTGCTATGTCCTTCCCGCTGAGAATGCGCTTGGCCATAGTCTACCGTACCGCCTTTGATATAGGCATACAACTCACAGGCTCTGTCCCAATTACTGGATACAGGCCCTACCGTCGCAGTATAAGTTGTGTAACCGCTTGAGGTAAGTTTCTGCTCATAATCAGTCAGGCCGCCCCAATATTTTAGTCCCAGCACCTCATTTCTTCCCCAACCCATAAATCCGTGAACAAGCACTAACGGATAAGAGTTGGCCTTTACCCGTATTACCTTTTCACTCGTTTTCCTTACTGAAGCCATTTTAGACTCCTCCTTTAACTTTTATACCTCCTCACATTCCAGCGCAGATCAGATTTCAACCATTGCGATGTGCTAACGGGTACGTTATTCATAAAAAGCAGGCAAAAAAACAGCTAATCTATCCCTGGGCTTCCTATTTGTGTTGGTTAGTTACGTTCCTTTAACTAATAAGTAATGCAAATTGGGGGAAATAATGCTCATAATAAAAAAATATAGTCTCTTTCAGCTTGTTTTTTAAACTCAATCTGTTGTTTACCTTTGTACACATTCAAGTGTTTTGGCGAAGTTTCGGCCACCAAAATCGGATGTTTTTCGGTCATCCCCAACATGGTGGTGCGATCTGTTATCGTTAACTGTCACCGGTCATGTTGTGAAGGGATGTTATGACGCTTTACCGTCTTCTGATGTGCTGCTGCATGAGCCAGATATTATGAGTTGGGTTAAGTAATAATCTGAAGGAAAATAAAGAATTTATATCAGAAAAAATAAAGCTCAAACCACTGCAATCTTTACAGTGATTTGAGCTTTACTACTTATTTCCTCAACAGGCCAGGGAGCAGACGGACATGATTTTTCGTGTTATCAAAAGGAAGATACTGCGACCAAAAAGCATCAAAGATCTTCTATTGAAAAATGTGTTTACAGCAATTCTATCCTCATATAGCACACTGGAAAAGGAAAATGGACACATCAGCAACCGTCCTCGCATGCTGAAAGAGCAGGCAGTTGCCACCAGAAATCGTTATAAAGCTTATTAATCAATCACCTTATAAAAAAAGTTTTTAGCTCTGTAATGGTTTCAAATACATATGAGGGATTTATTTCTCTTAATTTGCTGCTATTAGATAACTTTGCCCATGCTATGGATAAACAGGTGACACCGGCTTTATTACAGGCAACAGCGTCGGATACTGCATCACCGACATAATAGAATTCATCGGCTTTCACTGCATACTTTTGCATAAGATATAGAATCGCTTCTGCTTTATTAGGACTTTTTTCAGACCCTGTCACTATTTCAACGAAAGTATAATTTAAACCTAACTTCTTTAAAGTGATGTCGCAGCTTTTTTCTCCTTTTCCGGTGATTAAAGCAACAATAATATGTTTTTCCTTTAAAAAGTCGATTAATTCACAGATACCCGGAAAAGGTTCAGGGCACATATGATGAAGTTTGTCATAATATTGATAAAAATCCTGTAATGCCTGTTCCCAATTCTGATTTACAACCGCTTTTATCATTCCTATTTCATTGAGTCCAAAAGTTTCTAAAACATCTTTTTCTGTGATTTCATGATCTGCATACGGTGATACAGCTTGACAAATTGCTTCGATACACATTGGAATAGAATCACAAAGAGTACCGTCTAAATCGAAGGCGACCATTTTAACCATATTAGACTTCTCCATTGATTGTTTTAATTACTCGGCAAGGGTTGCCCACAGCAACAGAATTAGCTGGCACATCTTGGATTACTACACTGCCGGCACCTATTACACAACCGTTTCCGATTTGGACACCTGGCAGTATAATGGCACCGCCTCCTATCCAACATCCATCCCCAATATGAACGGGTAAGGCGTAGGTGCGGCAAAAGTATTCTCCACTTTCCTCCGACCAATTCGGTGTCAGGCGTTCGTTTAGTTCAACTGGATGTGTTGCCGTATATATCTGAACATTAGAAGCGACAAGAACATTATTACCAATTATTATTTTATTGCAATCTACGAAAGTGCAATTCATGTTTATGGATACCTTATTTCCAACATATATATTGCAGCCGTAGTCGCAGATAAAAGGTGCCCCCACGGATACATTGTCCCCGACGCTTCCGAACAGTTTTTCTAAAATCTCTCTTTTTTCTGTTTTAAGGTCATAATGCAGACTATTATAAGCTGACAGTAATTTGCGGGCATTAGCTTTATATCCTAAAAAAATTTTATCGTGGCAGTTGTAATACTCACCGGCCATGCATTTTTCCTGCTCTGTCATATAAATCCCCCTTCAGTTTTAGTTAAAGTATAAAAAAACAGCCTGTTACTTATCAAGTAACAGGCTGTTCCTATCGCATTTTAGTCTTCTTGCAAGCACTTCCATTAGAAACAATACGGGAACCTGCGACGTGGCATTAAATCCACCGTTTACCCGTTGCATATCCATGTTGTACGAAATATTCCAATCAGACATCTTAGCAATTGTAGAATTAGGTTGGTTGGTGATACTTAATATTTTACTATTGCAGGCTTGAAACTTTTTAATAAGATCCACTATTTCTTTCGTTTCACCTGAAACTGAAAGTACTAAAAGCATTACCTTCTTTTCACCGATATCAATGACGGGATAATAGGGATCTTCCAATCCTATAGAAAATTTACCTAAATTCGAAAAGTACCTCGAACCATATCTGGCAAGAGTTCCCGAAGAACCCCCACCGATAAACACGACCATTTCCGCATCTTGTATAATCTTCACACCTTGTTTGATTTTAGTTTCGAAGGCACTGGTATTGGTTCCTTGAAAATAGTGTAGCAATACCTGCAAGTCACTTTGTGGAGCAATGTTAGCTATCTCTACTATATTTTCCTTTAATTTTTTCTTAAACTCCGAATAGCTGCCGCAATCTATTTTATTGCAGAACCTCAATATCGTGGACGTTGAAAGCTTCAACTCATTTGCTAATTCACGGATTGTCATAAAGGGAATTTTATCTTGGTTCGCTATTATATATTTATAAATTAAGATCTCCGTTTCATTAAATTTTTGAATAATATCATACGAAAACATAGTGTTCAATCCTTTATATTATTATCGCACCATCCAGCCCGCTAAATCGCACGTTTCCCCTTTATCAATCAATAAGCTTATTTAATAGAAACGGAAGTTGCTCCCGAACCGACTATAGCAAGCTGTCCGTGGAGCAGCATTTCATTCCTCATCTTTAAAATTCATTAAATATTATCTTAGATTCAGAATAAGGAATTCCTGCTAAATCATGTATTAATTGTTCAATATCCCATCTAATTCCCATAAACTTATTCTGACAATACACAGCAACTCCATGTATAATGATATTGTGGATTTTAATGATGAGGGAGTTGTTACTTTGGGCTTTTTGGATTCGGTTCTTGGCAATGCGTCCGAGGTTGATATTAGTGCTATCCAAAATGATTATGCTAGAATTCTCGCCAATAACGAGAGAATTGAAAAAGCGTATCGACTCATTCGTGATATGTTTATATTTACGGATAAGCGTCTGATCTTAGTGAATATACAGGGAATTACCGGAAAAAAGGTTGAATATCATTCCATCCCATATCGCGCCATAACTCATTTTAGTATCGAAACTGCCGGTCATTTTGATCTGGATGCCGAACTCAAAATTTGGATTTCCGGCACAGACACTCCCATTGAAAAGAAGTTCAATAAGAACCTTAACATTTATGAACTGCAAGGTGTTCTTGCCTCCTATACCTTGCGCTAACTGCACTGTCTTGGCACGGTATATTGCAAATTAAATGGGGTGTCGCCAAAACCGGCATTACCTCATTCTGTAGGTTTATAGGCAGCAGCGCTTATTCAATTTACTTAGTCTTTCTTTTACCTTTTCAGCTCAACTTTCATTTTAACGGTGCTTCCTATTAACTCAGGTATATACAAAAACTGGCCCCATCATGAAAGATGATGGGCCGGTTTACTTTGCTATTAAGTATGAAAATCTCATAATCTATTGTCCAGATGCTTTCTAGCCAGTTTATAGACTTGTTGCACTGCTTTTGGTGATACATCCCAGGTTTGAAGCTCTGCTTCCACTAATGCTCCATGCTTCTTACTGATATCCTTCAAAGCATTGCCCACTGATTTTCTTACATATTCACTGGGCTCATCCCTTAAGTTCGCAAGCAATTTTATCGCTTCGTCTGGGTTCTGTCTGAAATAATCCCGGCCGGTCCATATTCGCAAGCCCTCGGTAACCGCTCTTCTGACGTTCGGATTACTATGGTTTAACCATTCGTCCATGATCGGCAGTGAGTTTTCATATCCCTGATCATAACAAAACCGATCAAATGCTTGGGCCAGTACTTCCTGAACTTGCCAGCTTGTATCTAAAGCAACCTCATCCTTTAAAAAAATTAATGACTCATACAATCTGCTTGAAATGGCACCGCAGATAAATGCAGCCAAGGATCTGACTTGATAATGCTCTGATTGGTAATACTGTTTTGCCAGCAAGAAGCAAGCAGTTTCTGAATGATTGCTGACAATCAGGTTAGCCGCATGTTCTGTTTCCTTAAATCCATGCTCGATTTTTTTTATCTTTTCAATCGTATCTTCATACATAAATATCACCTATTTACAGCATACTTCACAGCATTACGTTTTTGCAATTCCTTTGCTGCAAATATGGTGATTTTTCCTTGATGAGCAGAGGAACATTTCCAACTGTCCATCCCCTCAGTTAAGGCAAGCTGTCCTCTTCATCCGGGGGATCAAGCGGTTTCATAGCAGGCTGCGGCATGACCGGGGAGGTTGCCCTTGCGTGCTCAAGCATCTGTAGACATTGTGCCATTACCAGGCCGAATATTGTTGATGATATTACATTGGTTATACCTGTTTTCAAAGGTATAGGAAAGGTTCCGTCTACTTTATATAATGTCGTAATTCCGTCGACTGAGAACCATATCAGCAGGGAAAAAAACCAACTTTTCAAAAAAAGATTTTTGCTATTTATCAGAGGAAGCAGATATACAAACACAACCCCAATTACGGCTGTAAAGAATATTTGACTTATAAAGGTGAAAACTGTCTCTGCGAAGGTATAGGGGGGTACGTGAGCCAGGACGACGATGCCAGTCCAGTCTACAAATCGCAGCGTAGTCAATCCCATACTCCCCAGCAGAAGATCAATGACATTGGCAATAATTCCACTCACAATTCCCACCAGGAATCCCCTTTTGAATCTATCGTCCATTAGCCTGTCCCTCCTTATCTCGACCTTTATAGTATAATATGGCATAAAACATATTATACTTAACGACTGAGTTAAAGGAAGAAAAAAGTAGGACATGGAGATTGACCGTTAGGTAACAGGCTTATTGAAATGGAGGTGCCGCAAACTGCGGCACCTCCATTTCATGGGTAGCCTATATGCTTTTTATCCTGGCATATCGCGCTATTTTAACATCCTATTGATTTGCTTCGACGCAGCAGTACTTTGATTAAACAAAGCCTGTTCCTCTGCATTCAATTCCAAATCAACAATTCTTTCCATGCCGGCCCTTCCTAAAATTACCGGGACAGCAGCACATACATCTGTATTCCCATATTCACCATCAAGATAGGTAATACAGGACATGAGTTTTTTAGTGTCTTTTGCAATCGCTTCAGCCATCGTAGCAATGGCCGCCCCCGGGGCATACCAGGCAGAAGTTCCCAAAAGCCGGGTCAAAATTCCACCACCGTCTTTTGTTTTTGCGCAAACTTCTGACATAACTCTTGCATCCAATAATTTGTTAACGGGAATGCCTTTATAAAAAGCAAAACGTGTCAAAGGGAGCATAAAATCTCCATGAACACCAATAACCATGCCATCGACATCATTAGGATGACAACCAATGGCCTGACTTAAATAATAAATGAATCGGCTGCTATCGAGTACGCCGCTCATGCCAACGACCTTATTCCGGGGCAATCCCATATGTTTTATTGTCAAATAGGTTAAGGTATCGGCCGGATTCGATACAATAATATAGATGGCTTCCGGAGAATATACTGTACAAGCATTTACAACGTCTTTCATAATTCCGGCATTAATTCCGATGAGTTCCTCTCGCTTCATTCCCGGTTTTCGGGCAATACCGGAGGTAATAATAACGATATCCGAATTGCTTGTTTTCTTATAGTCATTGGTACAACCGACAATTCTTGTGTTCGATCCCATTATCGCTAATTGTTGCAGCATATCAACAGATTTTCCTTCAGCAACGCCTTCTTTAACATCTAACAAAACAACATCACTGGCTATATTTTTTAGGGCAATCACATTTGCTGCCGTAGCGCCAACATTGCCTGCACCAATAATAGAGATTTTCATAATAATCGGCTCCTTCAAACTGAATGTGTTCAATCTTTTTAATATATTAAATGATTTACCCATAGTCTAGCACCGGAATAATGATAAGTAAAATACTATTATTCTATGAAATTAATAATAATTTACCTATAATACTAATTAATTGTTGCCTGGCCAATATGTTTCGGTAGGAAGAATACTTCAATGACGGGATAGATCATCAGCAGGCCAAGAAAAGCAAAGCATAATTCATAGGCGACCGTCATGGGATAGAAATGCTGCAATAAATTGGCAATCACGGTGATGAGTGATATTCCCATGCCCTGAGACAATATGGACGTAACAGAATTCAGTGTATTGGCGCTGTTCCGGTGCTGAGGTTCTACTTCAGAAAAACTTAAGCCATTGTAGGCCGTCAGAGCCAGGGAACGGCCTACACCGGAGACGAAAGCAAGAAACATGATCCAAGCAGGCCATGTGTTGATTTGAATGAATGCCAAAGCGAAGGATGCTGCAAATACCATTCCAAAGGAGGATAAGAGTGCACCGCGATAACCTAAATTTCGAATAATAAAATTGGTAAAGGGTTTAATGCCAATATTACCAACAAAAATAAACAACACATAGCTGCCTGCTTTTACAGCAGACCATTGAAAAACGGTTTGTAAAAAAACCGTCAACAGATAAGGCATGGCCCCAACAGACAGCCACAAAACAGAACCTCCGGTCTGACAAACTCTAAATGAAGTAATTTTTAGTGAATCCAGGGAAAATAACGGATGAGCTGCTTGTTTTAGGTGATTGAAAACAATAAAGCCCAGTATTACCCCTAAAACAATTAATCCGGAGGCGCTAAACCAATATTCTTTGCCACGCGTGGCCAGCTCGGCTCCCGTAAGAATGGCGCCGGATAAACAGGCAACTTCGATAAATCCTAAAAAATCAAACGCAGCCCTATTACTGACCTGATCGGTGTCGATCAATTTTATACCGATAAAGGCACTGATCAAACCAATGGGGATATTAATCAAAAAGATCCAATGCCAGCTCCAGTACGTAACAATAAATCCGCCAAACAACGGTGCGATGGCCGGTGCAATCAAAGCAGGCCAGGTAAGATAGCCGACCATGGTTAAGAGCCGTGAAGGCGGTGTTTTTTCTAGCACGATCAACCTTGCTGTCGGTACCATCAAGGCTCCCGAAATCCCCTGGACAATTCTCATAAGCAATAGGAACGCAAAGGTTGGGGCTAAGGCACTGCAAAGTGAACTAAGGGTAAAGAGACCAACCGCTATAATCCAAATTCGTTTCTTGCCAAACCGCCTGGCCATCCAGCCGCTTAAAGGGATAAAAATAGCAACGGTAATCAAATATACACTGACCATTAACGCGATGGTGGCCGGACTTGTGCGAAAATCCTGGGCCATGGTCGGCAATGCCGTCGTTACGATAGTTCCATCTAAAATCTCCATAAAGAGACTGGCAGCCATTAATAAGGCTATTTTTATATCTTTTGTCATGGGACTCACCATTTTATTTCCATTTCTGTTCAGATTCTTTTACATGACTATTTCCTGCCAATCCAAAGAAGCTTCCGGTATCATCAGTCTAATATAAGCGTATATATCGGCTAAATGACGGTTCACCAGTTCCTGTGGAATCCCCGCCGGGGCATAAACGGTGTAGACAGCCTGCCTGGTTTCCGGGTCAATCCGGGTCCGCCGGTCAGGACCATAGATAATGCTTGAAATGACACCTGCCGTATCGGATAGTATCATATCCTGAGCCTTTACCCGTTGTTCCTTGCCGTTTATCAGGGTATACTGCTCCTGTCCTCCCGCCGCATCCAGCGTTAAGGGCAAATGCAGCGCATCGTAATCATGACCGGCCGTTAGCAGGCCATTTTTTAGTTCCGCCATAAACATCGCTTCCACGGCTGGGGAAACGGAGGGAATCGACCTTTCTTTGAAAACGACAGACTCTAACTGCTGCAAAACATGGTATGTCTTTTTATATTGCTTGTAATACTGACTATAAACTGAAATAGGAAAGTAATTCACCAGTTCTTCTTTACTCGTAAAGGTTTGCCGCAGCTTAGCCTCCAGTTCCCGTTTGCACGTTTCACCGGCTTCAGCGTTTGCCGGCTTTCCTATATTTTTTACAACCATAAGGCCCATACTTGCACCTTGGTGTATCTGCCGCCAGGTATCCGTGACACATAACATAGCCACCATCTCCTAATAAGAATTTCTTTCATTCTAAATCCCTGGCGGAGAATTTTCTTGTATGATATTGCTGTATTTTTTCGGTGTGATGCCGGTAATCTGCTTAAACTGCCTGGCAAAGTGACTCTGATCGGTAAATCCTGTCTCCTGAGCAACAAATGCCATAGAACGTCCTTTTGCCAGCAGTTCCTTGGCCCGCTTGATTCTCACCTGTTTTAAATAGGCATGTGGCGGAACTCCCAGCCGCTCCCTGAATATTCGCAGCAAGTGAAACGAACTGAGATGGCAGACGGCGGATAATTCGCTGAGCGAAAAATTCCGGGCATAGGTCTCCTCAATATATTCACGTGCTACTTGAACCGCCCGATGATCCTTCCCGGCAGTTTTTACCGGCAAGCGCTCCGCGGCATGACGCGAAATAAATTCCGTCAGCAGAGTCAATACCATAGACTCCTGCTCGATAAGCGGCAACACTGCCTTTTCCAGTGAGCAGTGAGCTGTTTTAATACGGTTGGCCATAGCATCATCTTTGACCACCCCGTCCGCAAAAAAAGGAATTCTCCCTGCCTTACCGGACAGTTTAGCAGCAGCCTGCTCCAAAAGCTTTGACTCAAGATAGAACATCCGGTAGGTCCATCCTTCTTCCGATAAAGCCGTACCGTCGTGAGCTTCTCCGGGAATGACCAGGTTAATACAGCCCGGAGTTGCAATATTCGTTTTACCCCGGTAGGAAAAACGGAGTGCCCCCGCTTCGATCACACCAATTGCAAATCCTTCATGAATATGCTTTGCAAAAGACTGTTTCACATATTTCGCATGCAGCAATTCCAGATTATTCAATTCCGGCATGATCCAGTAATTCGCTTGTTCCTCATTCTCTCCCGACATACCAGCGCCGCCCCCATCAAAATTCAGCTAATTCGCCTATTTAACCGTCAAGATTTTATCAGTTGCCGTAGTAAAATATATCTACAGCACTATATCACAGGCCTTTCCAAAACACTTGAATTCGTGAGTTAAGTTCCTTCCCGTCGCGTACCTCCCTGGGATAACGCCAATGGGCCGGAAACAGTTTTTTATAATAATAGCTGGAGAATCTTTCATCAATCAAAAGTACTACTCCTTTATCGTCTTCAGAACGAATCACCCGTCCAGCCGCCTGCAGCACTTTATTCATACCGGGATACATATAAGCATATTCAAAGCCCAGTTCATTTTTCTTTTTAAAATGCTCCATGATCAGATTGCGCTCTAAACAGATCTGGGGAAGTCCCACTCCGATAATTACAGTCCCCAACAGCTTGTCCCCTTTGAGGTCAATACCTTCCGAAAAAATCCCCCCTAGCACGCAGAAGCCCACTAACATGAGGTTACGGTCCGGCTGAAACCGCGCTAAGAAACGTTCCCGCTCTGCTTCCGACATGACATTGGTCTGTATAAGAGTCTCAATATCAGGGTGCAATTCCGAAAAAACCTGCTGCACTTCCTGCATATAGTGATAGGAAGGGAAAAAAACAAGATAATTCCCGGTTTTCTGCTGGATCACCAGATGAATATATTGAGCAATTTCCCGGTAGCTGCTCTCCCGGTTTTTGAACTTGGTGGATATCTGATCAGCCACCAGTAAGCATAAATTTTCGACCTTAAAGGGTGACGGGAAGGCAATTTTTGCATCCGTTGCCTCACCACCCAATATTTCACTAAAATAATCCAGCGGGACCAATGTGGCCGAAAAGAATACACCGGACTTGCCTCGCCGGACTGCTTCCCCCAACAGCTTGGAGGGATCAAGGCAAAACAGCTTCACCGTAACCTCTGACGAGGATGTTTCTACATACGTAATATAGTGGTCATCGTAGAGCTCCGCCATTTTCAAAAATATCAGCACATTAAAATAAAGTTCCAGCAAAGCATCATAGCCCTCTGCTTTATGATTGTCGGTTAATAACGCAGAAGCTTTTTTGGCAAACGTCCAAAGCAGGGGATAGAGTTCCTCCGGTTGGTCCAATTGTGTATAATACCCCTCTTCGCTGCACTTTTTTTTCATGCCCAGCATAACCGTATTAATTTTACCCAGAGTTTTACCAATATGCTGGCCTTTATAGAGGTTTTTCACTTTCAAGAAGGTGCTCTTGGTTAGTTCGGCGGAAAACATCTCTCTGGCCCGGTCCACTAAATTATGCGCTTCATCAATTAGAAAGGTATAGTCACCCTGACCGGTCTGAAAAAATCGTTTTAAATACACCCGGGGATCAAAAACATAATTATAGTCACAAATAATGCAGTCGGCCCATACGGCTAAGTCCAGGGAAAGTTCAAAGGGACATACCGTATACTTTTGTGAATAGGCTTCGATTACCTCCCGGGTAAAGGCTCGTTCCTGCAAAAACAACTCCGTAATGGCGTCATTGACCCGATCAAAGTGTCCTTGGGCATATTCGCAATGGTCCGGGTTGCATATGGATTCTTCCTTAAAACAGATTTTATCTTTCGCCGTGATCGTAATGGATTTAAAGTCCAAGCCACAGCTCCGCATGACGTTCACGGCTGCTTCTGCCACTTGGCGGGTAATGGTTTTGGCCGTCAAATAAAATATCTTGCCCGTTTTATGCTCGCCCATCGCTTTAACGGCCGGAAACAAAGTGGAAATGGTTTTCCCAATCCCGGTGGGTGCCTGGACAAATAGTTTTTTATTATCCGAAACGGTTCGATATACCGCAACCGCCAACTCCCGCTGACCGCGGCGATAAGCTGGAAAAGGAAACTTCAGTTTTTTTATGGAAGAGTCCCGCAGTTCCTTCCAGGCCTCAAGCTGCTTAGCCCAAACTAAATAGCTCTCCAGCAGCCCGTAAAAAAACGTTCGCAATTCCTGCAGGGTAACGGTTTCTCTCAGTCGCTTTATTTCCTCTGTATCAATATTGTAATAGGTCAATTGAATATCGAGCTGCTCTATATTGTTTTGCTCACCATAAATAAGTCCATAGCATTTGGCCTGAGCCCAATGCAGGGTATTAAAGGTCTCATCAATTCGTTCCAGGGGAATAGCCGTTGTCTTGATTTCATCGATCACGACCTGCCGCTGCTCGCTAATGATCCCATCGGCCCGGCCCTCTACCAGAAACAGGAAGTCTTTGTAGCTAATTTCATATTTTAGCGGGGCTTCCGCTATATAATTGTCGCCACCAGCCTTTTGCAGCTTTTGGTGTATTCGGGTTCCTTCTACCGCTCTGCTGGCTCCCACAAAGCGAGTATCAATATCACCCGAACGCAAGGTATACTCTACTAAATCTTTTACTGATATACGGACTACATGCGGTATCACCTAAGCCGGCACCTCACTTCCTGCCATATGTAAACCAATTTATTATTTCGCAGCAATTATTTTTATATATATTTTCCGACCGGAACGCGCTGAGACGTTATAACACTTCTTCCGCTTGCCTGGATATATTCTGAGGGCAAGCTATGTGCCTTTATGCAGACTGTAATAACCATATTATATTCTATATTTTTCAAAAGAAAATAGGCGACACTGGACAAGGCAAATCAAATTGCCCCTTTTTATTGACTCTACCAGTGTGGTAGACCGTATAATAAATACGAGCTCTAAAATACACATGCATGTGAGGGAAATAAATGTTACGAATTGGAGATTTTTCTAAGCTCTCAAGAGTAAGTATCCGGATGTTGCGGCATTACGACGAAATCGGCTTGTTGATTCCAGAGCATGTCGACAATTTTACAGGATATCGTTATTACAGTGAAACCCAGTTACCACTGGCCAATCGAATCCACGCCCTTAAAGAAATGGGCTTTACTTTATCTACTATCACGGAAGTTTTAAGAACCTATCATGATCCACAAGCTCTAAGAGAATTCCTGCTAATAAAGCAGGCAGAGGTAAAAGAACAAGCGAAAAAAACTGCTCACCGGTTACAAAGTCTTGAGACAATCATCAATCGTCTTGGAAAGGATGAAAATGCTATGAACTATAACGTCGTTTTGAAAGAAATGCCGCAAAGACTGGTGGCATCCATAAGAAAGAGTATTCCTTCTTATAATGAAGAAGGAATACTCTGGGAGGAACTAATGAAAGAAATCACCCACCAGCATGTACAGCTTGCCAGTCCCTGCTATGCTATTGCTGTTTTTCATGATCAGGAATACGAGGAACACGACCCGGATATCGAAATTCAACTCTCCGTTCAGGGTACTTATAAAAACAAAGAGCACGTGGTGTTTAAAACCGTCCCCCCCATCACCGTTGCATCGGCAACATTCCAGGGAGGTTATGAACATATCGCCGCCGTGAACCAGGCGGTAGCTAATTGGGTGAGAGACAATCGGTATGAATTTGCCGGCTCAATGTTCAACATCTATCACGTGAGTCCCGCACAGTCGCCAAACCCTGATGAATGGGTAACAGAAGTTTGCTTTCCCGTAAGAAAAAAATAATACCCAACAGAAGTACCGGTCATCAATAACAACGGCCGGTACTTCTGTTCAATTGTCCGGCCTGATCACAAAATATGGCAAAATCAGGAGCAAGCTATCGCTTATTCGCTTGCTTCGAGACATCTTTTTTAGTCAAATAATATATGTTTATGCAGACTGTAAATAAATTAATCAAGGCCACCGGTATTGCATGAATAGCAACGGCATAGATGACAAAACATATGGAACCTACCGTGTTCACCAACCGCAGTTTATTTATAGATTTCATTAAGAAGGAAACAGCTACTAAACCGGAAGCCAGGTAGCCCAACCCTTCTACTATATTGATGCTCTCCATATTATCTCAACCTTTCCTTATGGCTTTCCAAACTGAGTATACCTTTAGCTTAGATAGATTATTCGGATTGACCGGCAAAGGACCACCGTTCTTAAGAAACAAAATCTGTAAACGTTCAGCCTGAGCTAAGATAGTTCAGCATTAACATTTTTCAAACAAAAAGCATCTTCTCCTGTTTGATAAAGAAACAGGCAAAGATGCGATTAAGCTATACTTCCTTATTTAGTTTTAGAATAATTCTATACTCTTTACCAAAAATCCTGTTTTTTATAAAGCCTGGGATGTCCCGTAGGTCAAGTCTTTGTGACAGCCGTAAGTGAATTATTCTTTTTTCGCTCCGGTTCTAAATGGCCGATAGAATGCGCGAATATCCTCAGCCAAAGGCTCGGGAGCCTCCATGGCAGTAAAATGACCGCCGCGAGGCATTAACGTCCAGCGAGTTATATTCAAATGCCGTTCCGCCCATCCTTTAGGTGGTAGCAGTATGTCAGCCGGAAAAAGAGCGATCCCCGTGGGGACCCCGATTTGTCCCATAGGCGGCAAAGAATTCATATTTTCATAATATATGCGCGTTGACGACCCACTGGTGTTCGTGACCCAATAAAGCATGATATTAGTAAGCAGCTCATCCTTACTGAAACTCTGCTCAAGATCACCCCGGCAATCGCTCCAGGCATGGAATTTTTCAATAATCCAACCAGCCAACCCCACCGGTGAATCGGTAAGACCGTAAGTAAGCGTCTGGGGCTTCGTCGATTGAATGGACATATAGGCGCCCTCTTGGGCGATCCATTGTTGAGCACTTCTCTTGTAATCCAATTCTTCCCTGGCAAGATCCGCTTCATGAGAAGTCATAAGATTTCTAATGATACCGATATCTGTAAGATGGATTCCAACAAGAAGCTCCGGATGGTTTAATGCCAGATATCTGGTAACGCCAGAACCAATATCTCCACCGGCAGCCGCAAAGCGTCGATAGCCAAGCTCCTCGGTCATTAGTTTAGCCCAAAGCTCGGAAACCCGAAAATTATTGATGCCGCTATGCTCAGGACGGCTGGAAAAACCAAATCCCGGCAGGGAGGGAACAATCACATCAAAAGAATCAGCCGGGTCGCCGCCATAACGGGCCGGGTCGGTCAACAAAGGGATGATCTTCTTGTAGCGGATAAAACTGTCAGGCCATCCGTGAGTCAGTATAATGGGTAAAGGGTTGGGTCCTTTACCGCGTGCATGCGCGAAGTGCAAATCTATTCCGTCGACCTCACAACGAAACTGGGAATAGCGGTTCAGTTCCTGTTCCTGGGCACGCCAATCGAAATGGTCCCGCCAATACGAAACGAGCGACTGCAAATAGCCCATTTCTGTGCCTCGTTCCCACCCCGAATCCTTCAATTGGTCTGGCCATCGAACATGCTCCAGTCTATATTGCAGATCGTCGAGTACATCCTGCGCAATTTGGATACGAAAACCTTCCACAGCCATCATTCTCCTCCTTTAGGTGAGTCATTCTTCAAGATCAACATGACAAGGCGGACAGCTCAGGCACTAGCTTCCCCTTCCTTTGCCAAATTTATCAGTTCAACGGCAACATCTGGTAACTGCCGGAACCTTTCTAAGTGTGAAGCAGAAACCTTATAGCAAAAAGGCCTGCAGAGTAATAACCCTGCAGGCCTTGAGTTGCCTGGTGGAGACGGTGGGATTCGAACCCATGACCTCTTGAATGCGAGCCAAGCGCTCTCCCGACTGAGCTACGCCCCCAATTAATTACTATGGGCTTTCATAGGCAGCCAATACATAGTATTCTACTTCACAGTATTTTACATGCGCGTCAAAATTCCTGCACCGTTACGATTTTTTTCTTATAACAGCCTGAAATAAACTGAGGGAAAAGGCGGCGTCACCGAAAGTCAAAAAGACTACTGGAAAATGCTATAATGAGTATAGCAAAATATTGAACACGGAGATTCACCTATGCTGCAAAAAAGCGAAAGCTTCCTGAAATGCTGCCAATTCATAAAAGAAGAAAGTCTCGACACTTCCCGTCATCCATTTTGCCTTCCTCTGTTTACCCATCATACGGAAATTCAGTTTCACCCGCAGATCACCTTCTTCGTTGGTGAAAACGGCAGCGGCAAATCGACATTGCTGGAGGCCCTCGCCGTAGCGCGAGGCTTCAACCCCGAGGGAGGTACGCTAAATTTTAATTTTTCCTCACACGACTCTCATTCCAGCCTATATCAGCATATTAGACTGGTCAAGGGAACCAAGCGGCTCCGGGATGGCTTCTTCCTGCGAGCCGAGAGCTTTTACAATTTAGCTACTTCCATTGAAAAGATGGATTCCGAAGGTATTGGGGCCCGCGTCATTGACGCTTTCGGCGGTCGTTCGCTGCACGAGCAATCCCACGGCGAATCCTTCTTTGCCGCCATTCAGAACCGGTTCCGAGGCCAGGGACTCTATATTCTGGACGAGCCGGAAGCCGCCCTCTCGCCGGTAAGGCAAATGTCCCTGCTGTCCCGCATCCATGAACTGATCCGATTGGACTCCCAGTTTATTATCGCCACCCATTCCCCCATTCTGCTCGCTTATCCGGGTGCCTTGATTTACCAGCTCTCACCGGAAGGCACCGGGTTGCAGCAGATAGCTTACGAACAAACCGACCATTACGTTATCACCAAGCAGTTTCTTAATAACTATCAGAAGATGCTGGATATATTATTGCAATGATGCAATATTGTACAACGCCCCAGCCCGGTCTGGTTGAAACGGGTCTCTCCTCCGACAGATCATTGTCAAAATTCAATTTTACGCAGTCGGCTCAAATAAGCTGCTTAATAAAAGGAATAAATTTCATCTGCCTCCTTCCGGGGGGTAGTACCCTTGGCGCTAATCGGCACGCCTACAATAATGCCTGCCGTAATTACATGTGTTTCATCTAACCCAAAATATTGTTTTATTTCCTTATATTTTTCATGATTGACTGTCAGAAGTTCATTATCAATTTCACCCAAAATGCAGGCTCCCAAGCCCTGATTGGCTGCTTCTAAAATCATAAACCCATAAGCAATTCCCATATTTTCAAAGGTTCTCGCCATCAATGACGCTTGGTTTTGGGCGAGAGACTGTGCTCTTACCGAGTCCAGATACATTTTGTCAATATCACTCTCAGACATGGTAACACCTGAATGCAGTAACAATTCTTTCAGGCTTCTATGTTGACTGCTCCTCTCCCAGGCTTTCATTGACGCCACACAGAGAATTACTGCCGGTGCCTTTTTTATTAATCCCTTTATTGCAAAAATTTCAGAAAGTCTTACCTTATCTTCAACCCCGGTGACCGCAATAAACTTCCAGGGTTGAATGTTTTTCCAGGAAGGTGCTCTTCGTCCTGCTTCCATTACACTAATTAACTTATCCTTGGGAACAGGTTGATCTTTAAATGTTCGGTTACTGCTCCACTCAAATATTTCTTTTAACATGCCTGTCTCTCCTCGCTATTTTAAACTCACACTAAAGTTCATTGCCAATTACCGGACTCCGTTCTCAGTAGAAACCTTATAGCCTGCTTATCCTGTTATGCATGGCTATCTCAGTTTCTCAAATACGCTGTCGCCTTTCGGCCTTAGTTTCCCAGCATCTTTGCATACTCTTGTTCCAATTCATAAACGTTTTTTTCCCACTGACTCTCCGCATAACTTGTACATACACTATCGATGATGAATCGTTCATCAAGAGCCGAGTAACTAATGTTAAGAGTAAGTTTTTTAATCATTTTAACCCCCCATTTATTCTGTATACATATATTAAGTACACTTAATGTATGTGCAAAAAATTCCACCTCCTTTCTTTTTCTTATACCGTTAAGTATACGTAATATATATTTGATAGACATATATTACGTATACTTAATTTATGCTTAAACGTCATGGCTCGCAGAAGATACAACGAAACCCCTCAGACAAACGCCTTTTCTCTAAGAACTTCAAATGATACCCTCTCAGCGAACGCAGGGCACCAGGCCTAGTCCGGAACAGACCGGAAAATCAACTCTCAATTATAATGTTTGATATATTTTCAACAGTACCCGTTCCAATACTTCAATTTCCTCTCCGGTACATTCCTTCAACATTTCATTTCGGACTGTATTGCAAACGTCCAGCACAGCAGCCTTTAAATCTATGGCTTTTTGCGTTAGGAAAATCAGATAGGCCCGCCGGTCTTCCGGTGAATCCGCCCGGTATACCAATTTCATCATCTCCAGGCGATCAATTAAGCCTGTCAACGTCGAGTTGTCCAGATAACTCCTTTTACCCAGTTCAGAAACACTAATTCCATCGCCTTTATACAATGTATAAAGAACCAGCATTTGTACCGGTGTAATTCCTAAATCCTTTTGGTTTAATACCGCTTTAGTAAATTGGTTATGCTTTTGTTCTGCCTTTGCCAACAGAATACATATATTATCAAAAATTTGAAGCATAAAGAAACCACCACTCAATTTATTTTGTATACGTAACTTTTACTTAAGTATAATTAGCCTACGAATAAAAGTCAAGTCCTTATCATTCGCCTTCGGCCTGTTCAACCTACCGCTTCCCCAACTGATCTAATATCCCTGTACTTCAATCCAGCTCCTGACGTTCATGATAAGTCATCGCCTCTACGTGATCGGATTTTTACCTAAAGATGTTCGCATATTCAAAATGAGCAAGGCAGTCTTTCATCGACTGCCACTCATCTACTATCGTCCGGTCTGCTGCGGGTGCTGTCTTATTCTCACCGGTATGCCCGGACCGCTGAATAGCACATCCCCTCAAAGCAGGCAATCTTCCTAAACTCTAAACATGACAATCATATAACTGCATCGACATGCGGCGCGGCGGATTTGTTCCCCCATCGCGCCCGGCAACCTCCTCCTTCTGCTTATCCTGCCATTCTTCATCAGGCACAAGTACTCCGTGACTCCTCACCCATTCATCAATATCAGGCTGTCTGTTGTCTGAACCAAGGACAACATACCGGACCTGGTTACTTGCCACTAGCGCTTCTAACCTTTCCCCATCCAAAATCTTCTCTGAACCCATAAAGCCGCCATAAGTAATCACCGGCTCACCGGTCCCAAGAATAATCGGCGACGCCATATGCGCATTGGGTACGGCGACAATATATTTTTCTCCGTTTCTGTGGGACATCAGAAAAGCTTCCAGTTTTTCCGTAGCCATATTAAAACGGTTAGAAAAATTGGGCATATTCCCGGGATATTGTAACTGAGTTTGTAAATCAGGACCGGCAAAAGGAAACGCCGCATTTCCCGAGCCGTATAAAGCAGGCGTAAGCGACCAGGCCAAAGGAGCTGCCAATAGCACAATCACTCCCAGACCAATGACGTAGGAGTAATACCGGTGCTGTCGTCCTCTTTTTCCAGAAGCCTGCCAAATTAAGAGCAGTATAGCCAATAGCCCTATTCCGGCTACCAGTGGCAAAAGCCAGGACCGCCACTCCTCATAGCCGGCAATAAGCCATACCTGTCCAACTACACTTACAAATAAAGCTGCCGGCAGCAGATACCGTCTTTTTCCGTCGCTTGCGCTCCAG
This sequence comes from Propionispora hippei DSM 15287, assembly GCF_900141835.1. Classification (NCBI taxonomy): domain Bacteria; kingdom Bacillati; phylum Bacillota; class Negativicutes; order Selenomonadales; family Sporomusaceae; genus Propionispora; species Propionispora hippei. Next base: position 33,220 of record NZ_FQZD01000013.1, read on the forward strand.
GTCGCAAACGTCACATAAGTAATTCCGACTAACGCGGCGATGGCCGGCGCCATCATAACCAAATAATAGCGGTGAGCGCCTTCGGCAATACTGAAAAAAATCATTTCGGGAATAAGCCAACAACCCCAAAAAATCATCTTGATCCTGCTGTTCTCAGGTAACGCCTGACGCTTAAACTGATACAACGAAATAACAATCCCGCTCAGGGCGAACGGTAAAAGCCAACTGATCTGCCCGCCCATTTGGTGATTAAACAGCCTAAACGGGCCGGGTACCCCGCTTTCACCGCCTTGCTGCCGCAGATTTTTCGGCGGAGCTCCGGCCATATTACCGGATACAATGCCGCCGTCAACAGAAGGTATGCCGCTTTGAAATCGCGGCCCATTGGGATTTCTTGCCTGCTCCGGTCTGCCAGGTGTGCGAATTCCATAGCCTAAAAAGTGGCCCAGACCGTTATAGCCCGTGGCAAGTTCAAGCTCTGAGTTTGTTTCGCTGCTGCCAACGTAAGGCCGGTCAGCCGGTGAAATACTATCCACTATTAAAAACCACGGCAAAGAGCTGGCGATTAAAACCAGTGTAGCCAGGAACAGGTGAATCAGTTTTGTTTTGAACCTTTTTCGTTCAACAAGCATGTAGGTAATATAAAAAGTCGGCAAAATCATAAAAGCTTCCAGGCTTTTTATATTAAAACCAACCCCGATAAGAAAAAATGCTAATAAAAGTTTCTTTACATTCAACGTTTCAGCCGCCTGCAAAAATACAAGCACGGCAAACAGTATCGTCATAACCAGCAGCACATCGATCGTATTGTTGCGACTTGCTGCGACAAAAATCGGCGTAAACGCCAAAACAAGCGCTGAAAGCAACCCCGCCTCTTCACCATGATACCGCTTAACCAGCACATACATCAAATATACCGATACCACACCGCCTAATGCCTGTGGTAAAATAATACTCCACCCGTGAAAACCAAAGATTTTCGCGCTTAAGGTCTGCAGCCAAAACCCCAGCGGTGGCTTATCAATAGTAATAAAACCGCCGGGATCGGAAGAAACAAAGAAAAAATTATGCCAGTTCATTATCATACTCTTAACGCCGGCTGCATAATAAAGGTTAGCAAACCCCTCTTGGTCAAGCCGTACAAAATTTAATAAAACCGCCACTAACAGTACGAGTACTATCCTTATCCGTTTCAAGCTGTTTCCTCCCATAGTTTAAACTTAGCCGGTGCTCCACCAAGGGTCTGTCATTGTTCTTTATCCCATGCAAGCCGCTATTATGAATAATGCCCGGCAGAGCCAAACCAATAATCGTATTAAGACTTCGCTGATTTCACAGTTTCATTATTAATAGTATTTGTGACAAAAGAATGAAAAACGGTGATAAGCTTCCCGGAATCCATCTATTATTTTATTTAGTCACTCTTTTTCCAAGATATTAACGCATTCTATTTATCTGAAATATAACTGTTCTTTATTACTGCAGCCTGAAATTACGATTACCGCCTACTACTCAGTTCCTCCATGGTATATAATGGGAAAATAAAGGAGGAATCACCTATGAAAATCGGGATTATAGGCCTGGGTAATATCGCTCAAAAAGCATACCTACCGGTAATAACGGCCAGGCCGGGCCTGGAACTGGTACTTTGCACCAGAAACCCTGTTGTTTTATCGTCCATAGCAAAAAAATATCGCATTTCGCAAACTGTACAAACATTGGATGAACTGATTGCTTCCGGCGTAGAGGCTGCTTTTGTTCATACCGCCACCGAAAGCCACAAGGAAATAATCACTACACTCTTATCAAACAGCATTCATGTTTATGTGGACAAACCTATTGCGTATTATTATAAAGAAGCTGTTGAACTGTCTGAACTGGCACTTCACCAAAAGAAAATTCTCCTGACCGGCTTCAACCGCCGTTTTGCTCCTATGTACGCCAAACTCAAACAACAAGCGGCCCCGCAACTTATCATGATGCAAAAAAACCGCTCCGCAGAACCGGATGAAATACGGCATTTTATCTTCGACGACTTCATTCACGTAGTAGATACGCTCCGCTATCTCTTTGGTACATCACCAGATACGGTCTCTGTACGTGGTTTAACCGCAAACGGTAAACTGTCCCATATCGTTCTGGAACTTTCCGGCCAGCATCGTACCGCCTTGGGCATTATGAACCGGACCAGCGGTATCAATGAGGAAATTCTCGAATATATGTGCTCCGGTCAGAAATTCACCGTCACCGATTTACAGCAAACACGCCATACGACACAAAATACCGAGCAATATTTAAAATACAAGGACTGGGATACGATCCTATACCGGCGGGGTTTCGAACAGATTATCGACCATTTCCTACACTGCGTAATAAACAGCCAGCCGCCAGCCATAGCTCCGGAAGATGCGCTGGCAACGCATGAGCTTTGCGAGAATATTGTAGAGCAGCTTATCAAAAAATAAAAAGATACCTCCTGAAAGATTGCAGCGAGGAGCTCACCTTTTCACTGCTTAATCCTGATCATCTGCCTGACAGGCAATCCGCTGTTTTGAGGAACCGTTAGGCATAATACCTGCGTAGAAATTACTAGTAGGAGAAGAATCATCTATGAGCAAAAAAGCCATTGAATGGTTGTACCGGGAGTTGCCCGGTCTGGTTGAAAAGGGCATCTTAACGCCGGAGGCAGCCGAAAATTTAAGACATCATTACGGGGCACCGGATGTTACGCTGGGAAGGCGTACGGTGCTACTACTCTTCGGAGTGATTGGCACTATATTAGTAGGGCTGGGCATCATTTTGATTTTTGGGCACAATTGGGAGAATCTGAGCAGAATTACCCGTTTGCTAATAGCAGTCGGATTATTGTTGCTTTCGCAAATCATTTCGGGATTTACCCTATACCGGAAACAAGACAGCCTGATTTGGCGTGAATCAGCCGGTACTTTCCAATTTTTAATGATTGGCGCAGCCATGGCCATAATTGGGCAAACCTATCACCTGACCGAAGATACCGATGCGTTTTTGCGTACCTGGCTGATCTTATCTTCACCGGTCATTTATCTGTTGCATTCGCGCAGTGCCGGCATTTTTTATACTCTTGGCCTTACCTTCTGGACTGTCAGCGGTCCTTTCAGCCTTGAGGCGCAGTGGCCTTGGCTGCTGTTGTTATCAAGCCTGGTCTTGCCGCATTACTACCGGTTAATTAATCAAGAACGCTATGCCAATACCACCGTCATAGCCTGCTGGGTCGCCAATGTTTGCTTTTATATTGCTTTTACAGCCGTATTTAACCGCTTCCTTGACCACTTTGGTCTGCTGACTTATGGCGCCTTATTTTCGTGTAATGTATTGATTGGCCGCTTATGGTTTTCCCGTCAAACCGGCGGCTGGCCCATGCCGTTCCAGGGAATCGGTTTAACCGGAATAACCGTACTCCTCTTTTTTCTGACCTTCCATAGCTCCGTAAGACAGCTTTCCATGCCTGCTACTCCTTTTCTAACTGAGACCAGCTTGGTCATTGTTGTGCTGTTCCTGCTGCTTTACATGCAGGGCCTGTTTATCCGCCGTATGGACTGGCGAAAGGATCTGCCGCTTTTATTAGCGCCCTTCATCATTGCCGGCGGCTATCTGCTCAATCTGGCTGATCCGGGCGGGATGGCTACCACGATATTAGCTAATATTTTTTTTCTTTTTATCAGTCTGCACACTATTCGCGCCGGGGTTTACCGGCAGCATTTGGGATTGGTTAATGCCGGTATGCTGCTACTGACAGCCATCATCGCCGCCCGTTTCCTGGATATCGATTTCAGCTTTATTGTCCGAGGCCTGGTCTTTATGCTATTGGGTATTGCCTTTTTAGGGACCAATCTCTATCTGGTACGGCGCAAAGGAGGTGGCAAACTATGAGGCAGCAAATCCGCCTGCTGTTATTTGTCGCTGCTGCTATTTTACAATTAGCAACGCCGCTTTATATGGCCTGGCACTGGGAAAACATTCTGCAAACCGGCGAAACCTTTTATTGGAAAACGGCTCCGGTTGATCCTTATGATACCTTCAAAGGACGCTATATGGATTTGCGCTTCCAGCAAGCAACCGTCACCCGGCCAGATCATACAGCATGGCGTTATGGCCAGACCGCTTATGCCTTGATTGACCGCGACAGCCAAAATCATGCCTATATTAGCGGCATCAGTCATTCCGTACCTTCCAACGCGGTTTACCTCCAAGTGAAAGTCAGTTATATCCAGGATGATACGATTCATATCGAGCTCCCCTTCAAGCGCTATTACCTGCCGGAAGATTTGACTTCTGCCGCCGAGAACGCTTACCGTAAGCATGTCGGAGAAGCTACCGTAGCTGCTGTTCGTATCAAAGACGGTTATGGCGTGATCGAACAACTCTATATCAAGGGTCAACCCCTTTCCGAATTTCTGCAAAACCAGAAATAGCATAAAAATAAGCCAAAGGCCCGGTTCGTATGGGGTTTTGGCTTATTTTTCATTTAGAAAGTATTATTCGGCTCCACAATATTGATAAGTAATTTTCCTATATGATTATGATATGGTTTAGATAAAATTTCATCCTCTTTTTTAGCTTCTCACCATCCACTAGGTTAATTCTGTTTATTAACGCTACAGAAAACTCCATATTGCTTCATACTATTAAAATTCCTATATACAACCACAAAACTCCTGCCACATTAATGTAAAATTCAGTAGGAGTTTCCTCTTAAAGCTCCGTGAAAAAATGCCGCAATCGTTACTCTGATTTAAAGATTATGCTTCCCCAGTTATCCTGTCACCTTTTACTATCACGATTAACTATTTTGTAATTTGCCACCTTACATTACCATGCTTATCAATATATCCAAAGCCAACATCCTTATACTTATAATCATCTTCACCAAATCCCGGCCTCTTATCATATATTCGGGCAAAACCATCACGAAAATCATCAACATAAGCAAATGTGGGGTCAATCACCATTTTACTGTTCTTATCAATAAATCCATATTTTCCTTCCACCTCGACCCGGGCAAGCCCTTCTGAAAAACTATATGTCCAACTATATTGAGGAGGAATTACCAAACTTCCTTGATGATCAATAAAACCACTTTGGCCCAAAGTTATTGTTACCGGAGCCAGTCCGTCAGAGAATTCCCTTGCAGTGAAATATTTAGCCTCTATTACATAGTGCCCTTCTTTATCAATGTAGCCCCAGCGAAAGCCTGTTGCCTCCGAAGATACCGGAGCAAGTCCTTCTTTGAAATTACCTGCCGACCTGAATTGACACTCAATAACTTCCGTCCCATTTGGGTCGATATACCCGTACTTAATATTATTTAATTTCTCCATAATAGTATTTCCGTCACGTTTTGCGACTACGGCCAATCCCTCGGAAAAATCTTCAGCCGCATCATACTTAAATGGAATAACCAGTTGTTTTTTATCGATATATCCGTATTTTGCTCCCTGCCTTACAACAGCTAGCCCTTCTGAAAACTCCCTAACCTCATCAACATTTCTTAACGTACCAACTATTTCCCCTTTTGTATTGATCATACCCCAAAATCCTGGCTGAATTTGAACTGCAGCAACACCTTCGGAAAATCTTTTGGCCTGTAAATAAACAGGTGGGATTACAACATGACCATCAGCATCGCCATAACCATATTTACCATCTTGTTTGATAATGTAAAGTGGACTCTCGTAACCAGCAGCATCGACTAATACATATGTACTTACTAATAGAAGCACAGATGTCACCAAGACAAGCAGTTGTAACTTACGGATGCCACTCCATAAGTCCATACTCTTTTCCATCTCTCATCATTCCCTCCATAATTTAACAGAAATTACATAGAGAATCTTTTGAGAATCACTTCCCCATTCCTTCTGCCAAATACAAAATAATATAACTTCAGTATTATCTTTAGGTTGTTCCCAAACAATCAGCCGCTGGCATGATCGTTTTAGCAACAAGCCGATTTACTATACATCATCCACTCAATAGAAGAATAAGCCCTAAACCAAATTCGACCTGGTTTAGGGCCTTTATGTATTAATTTAAGTTCATCAATAAGTCTTAAGAGATAACTCCCAATATCACAAAGCTCCACGAAGCAATGATGATCGCCGGCATATCCAAATGAGTATCCACATGGGTATTTACAAATCTTTGGACATATTCTCCGGTTATGACAGCTAATATGCCAAATACGGCAGCAATCCAGACATTGCCAAAAGCTAACGCTGCATACCCGGCAACCATGGAAACATGGTGAGACACCGGAAACTCTAACCCAAAGTACAAGAAGATGAGCGATACCGCGCTTATAGCAAAGCCAAAGCTGCTGATGTTCAATAATATGACGGCATACGCTACAACAGCCGATAAAGCAAAGCCCCAAATGGCATTAAACATCAGCACGGTCCCGGTAAAATTAAACCTTCTTTCATTTTCTGGAAAAGCGCCGGTCAGCCCGGAACGCCCAAATACCAAACGGCATATGACACCAAAGGTGGCAACGGTTAAGGCAATAGTATCAATTCGGGCTACAGCCGGAAGATTAAAGGTCAGCGAGTAAAAATCATTCAACAAATAGCCGAGAATCCCGAAAACACCCCCAACCAGAAGCATAACCGGATCCTTAATTTTAAATAAAGGAATTGTTGTGTCCGCTCCGTTGACGTCGGGCAAAGTGCCCGCTGAGACAACTTTTTCTGCCGCTGCTTGTTTTTCAACAGCATTTTTTCTCCCTACATATGCAGCTGCCGCAACTCCACCGACAAACGCAATGTGGGGACCAAAAAAAGGACCAAAGGCAACCTGGGTTAAAATAACATTCCCACCACCTGAAACAGCTATTACAATTCCTGTTAGTGCAAGTATTCCCGTAAAAATGAACGCGGTTGTACCACCAATCAGAGCACCGAAAACGCCGCCGCCAAAAGCCGCTACTAAAGTGATTGCCAAACTCATTGGCCTTCCCCCTCTTTAAAGTTTAGTTGATAACTCACTGACCTCGAGTCGGGTATAACCATCATGAACTATATTAGTCTTTTAAGAGAGATATTTCATCAACACTAACTCCCGATACGTACATATTAGCTGTCATAAATTCAGATAAAGGGCCGCTTTTTCCGGTAGGCACTAAATTGATCGTAGGAATTCCTTTACGTGGGTATACCCCGCTTCGCAGGGAACCGCCGCAGTCGATAACGGCCACCGCCATTTCTTCCTCCTGCACCCTGTATCTAAATCCGTTCACAGCTTCCATGCCTGTCAATTCGCAAATTTTATCGACCACTTCCGGACGATCCCCACCAGCAATCAGGTACATAATTTTATGTTGTTTTTCCGTCGGAGTAATCGTTAATGGCCCGCCAAAGCCACCATTACTGCTCTTCACTACAATACTTCTATAATTGCCCATTGCCCAAACCTCCTCCTCATCGTTGCCACCGTTTATGACAATATTTTCTCCATAATAACCACACCATTGGAGGATCCCAAACGGTTTGCACCTGCCTCAATAAGTGTAAGCACATCCTCCAGACTCCTTATTCCGCCACTGGCTTTTACCCCGACTTCATTTCCTACCGTCCGGCGCATTAAGGCAACATCGGCAATCGTAGCGCCCCCTGTCGAAAACCCTGTTGACGTTTTGACAAAATCCGCCCCTGCTTCTTTAGCCAATTCACAGGCTTTGATTTTTTCCGCATCCGTAAGTAATGCTGTTTCAATAATTACCTTGACCAGCGCTTTTCCCGTTGCCGCCCCAGTCACCGATTGAATGTCCGCTTTAACAGCCTGGTAATTACCGTTTTTTAATTCACCGATATTAATAACCATATCAACTTCTTCGGCCCCATCTTCAATCGCTTGTCTTACCTCAGCCACTTTAATTCCGGTTACTGAAGCTCCGAGCGGAAATCCAATAACGGTACAGGTCTTCACATCCGTACCGGCAAGACATTGCGCTGCCGTTTTCACCCAATACGGGTTCACACAGACAGACATAAAATGATGAGCTGCCGCTTCTTTGCAAAGCGCCGTTATTTGCTTCTCTGTTGCATCAGCTCTCAGCAAGGTATGATCTACGTATTTATTCAAATTGGCAATCATCTGGTCCCCTTCTTTCTTTTATACTGTTTTTAAGGCTTGATACAAATGCAGATATTCCTCAAACGGTTTTTCATATTTTTTTGTATTTTCCAGATTAGGCTGTATCGTTTCTTTTTCATGAACCATGTTTGCCGCCGCCTCAAACAATGAGTCATACACTCCGCTGCCCACCGCACTAAGCATGGTGCAGCCCAGTATGGTCCCATAATTGGTATTCTCATTAATAGTAAATTCTTTTCCCGTTACATCCGATAGAATTTGCATCCAAGTCCGGTCGTGGGTGACTCCGCCGGTACCAATCACTTTGGTAATAGGCACACCACTGTCTTCAAAATTTTTCACTATATTTTTAAAACCAAACGATACGGCTTCCATAATAGCCCGGTGAAAATGCGCCCTGTCGTGATTTAAGGTAAGACCGGTAATAACTCCTGTAGCATAGCTGTCTTTATATGGAGTGCGATTTCCCTGAAAAAAGTCCAGTGCCCGTAGACCGTCGGCACCAATGGGTACATTCTCTACTTCTTCCTGCATAATTTTATAGGCTTCCGGGCTATTTAAATTAAAAATATTCTGATACCATTTGATAATGGACCCAGCCGAAATTTGACCCGCTTCCAATAAAGTCAACCCTTCGACCATCGCCCCTTTATAGGGACCCCATATCCCCTTAACCGGAACGTCCTGATCAGTAAATATGAGCTGAACAAAACTTGTCCCCATGTTTGCCGCCATTTTGCCGGGACCAACGACCCCCATGCCAATCATACCAATATGTGCATCAATTCCACCCTGAATAACAGGAATATCGGGCAGGTCATATCTCTGCACAAGCTCCTGCTTCAAATAACCCACACATTTCCCCATGGGAACAATGTTAACAATCATTTTATTCTTATAGTCATCCAGTCCGATTTTTTCCATGTAGTCATCATCGAAACCAATACCTTCAATATAGTTCCACTTGCATACCGCATTGACCTTACTTGCCGCCCAGATATCGGTTAGCTTATAGTTAATTAAATCTATCTGCTCCACAATCAGGCTGGCTTTATCATAAATCTCCCGTTTATTTTCTTTTAGCCACAGTAGCTTGGGAATCAGCCATTCAGGGGACACCGCTTCACCACAATACTTTAATACCTCATGATTGATTTCATTTATTCTTTTGGCTTGTTCCTTCGCACGAATGTCCATCCACATAATAGCATCATCAAGCGCGTTTCCCTCCTGATCAACCGGAACAATCGTCGAGGAAGTAGCACAAATGGAGATTGCCCGGATTGCCTTTTTTTGCGTTGGAGTGATATTTCCCAGTACCGCCCCCAAGGCCTCCTCAAATCCCCGCCACCAGTCCACGCTGTTTTGTATGGCCTGGCCCGGCTTGGGATAGTGAATGGGATATTTTATTTCTTTAGCCTCCAAAATACTGCCTTTCTCATCCGCCAAACCAACCCGCACTCCCTGCGTACCAAAATCAGCCCCCAAGAATAAATGCCCCTGATTTACCATATTGAGCCACCTCTCCTTTTTTTAATTATTTTCCATGAGGATAAAAGATAATTTTATTGAAGTAGAATGGTTCTTGATCTATTTTGCGAAACACTTCCGGAACTTCTTCAAGGCCTAAGCGATGCGTTATAATCTTATCCGGGTTTAATTTCCCCTGAGCCATGAAACTGGCTGCTTCCAGCCACTCACGCCCGGGAAAGGGACTCGAAAAAGAGTTCCAGCTGCCAATGACCGAAAGCTGGCCTCTTAGAATCCTGTCCACAGCTTCTTTGGGATACGTAAGCTCCGAATTGCTAATACCAAGATACACAATTCGGCCCATTTTACTGGCGGCCAAAACGGCCTGGGCCTGCGCAATCGGAGAGCCGGACATTTCAACAACAGCAGAGGTTCCCTCATTAGCGGTCAACTCCCTGATTCGGCCAACTGCATCTTCCCGCCGGGAATTTACTATATAATCGGCTCCACAGTCTTTTGCCGCTTCCAGCTTCTGATCATTGATATCCACGGCGATTATTGTTTTTATCCCAATCGCTTTGCCATACTGAATTGCGAATAGACCGATTCCACCCATTCCAAATACCGTCAGGCTATCTTTTTCTGTAATATTCCCCCGTATAAAAGCATGAATAGCATTCGCTGCCGGATCAACCGTCGCTCCCCAGTCATAGGGAATTTTCTCATCAAGCTTGATCATATTTTCAGACTTAACTGCCAAATATTCGGCAAAAGCTCCATCATTCCGCGACCCATAATACTTATAGTCCTCGCACAGGGAATACAGCCCTCCCTTGCAGCAAACGCATTGCTTGCAGGGAATCAAGGGTGCAACAGTCGCCTTGTCCCCTATGCTCCAGCCAGTAACTGCCTCACCGAGTCCCACCACCTGTCCGGCAAACTCATGTCCGGGGATAATCGGCAGTACATGCGGCCCCTTCTTATTAATGCGGGGTATGTCTGAACCGCAAACACCAACCGCATAAATTTTAAGCAACACCTCATCCGGTGCAGGACAAGGTTTTTCTACTTCGTTGATTCTTAAATCTTTAACCGCAAACATTTGAACCGCCTTCATGGCAATATCCTCCTTCATTTCTTCTTGAAATTAATTTCATATATATTAAGATTAATTTCATATACATTGTAAATCTTTCACGGTTTATCTGTCAATGAAAATAAATCTGATTTATCTGTATTTTTGCGACAATAATTGTTTTTAAGATCAAAAAAGCAGGAATGCTTCACTTTATGTGAAGCATTCCTGCTTTTATCAATTGTGTTTATTACATTGTCCGACAAATGAACAATCGACCTATTATTCTCTTTTATATAAACTAACGATTTCTTTTGCAGTGGCCTCATCTGTAAATAGTGAATTTACGTAACCACCTTTTAGCGCAGCCAGTGTGGCTTTGGCCTTTTCAGGCCCAATAACTACCCCAATACTATTTTTCTTTTTCATGATCGATTCCAAATTGATTCCAACAACCCTATTATATAGTTCTCCCGTGGCATGTGAGCCGTCTTCCTTTATATACCTGGAACAAATATCCCCGACAAACCCTTCTGCCCGAAGATTCTCATAATCCTTTTCAGAAAAATATCCAGCCCTAACCAGAATAGAGTTTTTGTTTATATAGCCAATCCCAAAAATAACAGTGTCTGCTTCTTCGGCTAAATCCAACACCTCTTTAATTTTGGAATCCTGCATAATTGTATTGGCAATCTCTGCATTATCCACAAAAGAAGGAACATTTAAGAAATATCCCACGGCATTATAATTTTCGGCAAAATTGATTAAAATCTTTTCACTCAATGTCGATATATTCTTACGGGCCACGCCACCGTTCAATTGAACAATCCTGACGCCCTTTTTGGGAGAGAGCTTTAGGTTTTCCGACATATAAGTCATCGTTTCTCCCCAGGACACACCGATAAGATCACCGTCGGAGATAATGGTATTCAAATATCTGGATAACCCGTCCGACACACTGGACAAGATCAGGCGCTCATCTCTGGAATATGACTCTGCTATATAAATATGCTTTAAATTAAAAACATCTTTCAGCTCTTTTTCCAGTTCTTCCATTACCAATGTCGGAAAATCGAGATTTATTTTTACATAGCCCAGTTCCTTAGCTTTATTGAGAAGTCTGGAAACAGTTGATTTAGAAATTTTTTCGGTTTGGGCAATTTCATCCTGTTTCATATCCAGAAGGTAGTACTTCTTAGTAACTCTTACCAATAATTTAAACTCTTCATTCGACATAGATTGCTCCTCTTTAGCATGAAATGAAAATAAATTAAATTACATAAAACAAATTTCAAAATCATTCTTTATATCTGTATTGTACACTATATCCGCAGATACTGTAAATCATTCTGATCTGGACAAAAGCCGGAATAATGAAACCACTGTCAGGCCTTGATTATCCCGGCCTATATTGCCAGCAGCACCAGACTAGCTTTGGTCCAGTTTTTTCGTATACACTAACAGAGTTGATGCTAAGCAGCCAAAATAGAGCTGACCAGGTTATCATTCAAGGAATAAAAACGGCAATCGAACTGCATACTAGAGAAAAAAAGAGGTGATATGATGGATAAAACTGCATTAATTTTAGTTATTATCGGCGCCCTCAATTGGCTGTTAGTCGGCTTGTTTCAATTCGACTTAGTCGCCACTATTTTCGGCGGTCAACATTCCATGCTTAGTCGAATTGTGTATTCATTAGTCGGTCTGGCAGGTCTTTGGTGCATTAAATTATTGTTTTCCAGTCATGAGTCCTTACCGCAACCGGCAATGAAGCCGGATGATAACGAGCAAAATCCGTAATCTTCTTTATACTAACCTTGTCTTACAGGCCAGTTCCCTTTAGCTGGCCTGATTTTCATGACCTTTTATCTTGCAAAACAACATATTCACACCTGTTGAATTTTTATTATTAAACAGGTAGAGAAAAACTCATTGCCTTTCAGGTAATATTCAGATTCCTATAATATGATGTTGTAGTCTTAAACTACTAGAAAGTCATTGAGGGAAAATTATGAAACTAATAAATGAGATACTCGAATATACCAAAACACATGATCTTTATCCGGACATAAGGGTGGTGGATGCTGTCCCCTACCCTAATTTAGTAATCGATGGAAAGGAATATTTATGTTTTTGCTCAAATAATTATTTGGGACTTTCCATTCATCCGGCAGTAAAAAAGGCTGCCATGGAAGGGATTCAAAAATACGGGATTGGTACCTGTGAATCCCGTTTTATTGCCGGAAACATCAGAGTGCTGGAAGAATTGGAGCAGGAGCTGGCCAAATTTAAAGGGCGCGACGCGTCACTTACTTTCGCCACCGGGTTCTTAACCAATTTGGGGGTCATACCTGCCATTATGGATAATCCTGATCCGTTCGGAATCTATGATATCCCCATGCCCATCAACGACGAAGATAATCTGATCATCAGCGATTTTCTCAATCACCAAAGCATCCGCGAAGGGTGCCGAATCAGCCGCGCCCAGGTAAAAAACTATATTCACAAGGATATGAATCATCTGGAAAAAATTCTAAAACGCTATAAAGACAAACGTAAGCTCATTATAACTGACGGTGTCTTTAGTATGGACGGCGACATTGCGCCGCTTGCCGATATCATTAGGCTGGCGCGCACCTATGATGCCATGGTGATGGTGGATGATGCTCATGGAACAGGCGTACTGGGGAAAAACGGCAAAGGAACAGCCGAGTACTTGGGCTTGGAAGGGCAAGTCGATATTGAAATGGGCACCCTGAGCAAAGCTATCGGAGCAATCGGCGGTTTTGTCGCCGGTTCGGAGAATTTAATAAAATACCTGAAACTAAGATCCTCCTCTTTCATCTACACCTCCGCCATTCCGCCGGAGCAGGCTTGTGGAATTTTGGCCGCATTAAAGCTTATTCAGGCAGAGCCGTTCCTACGCGAGAACTTATGGCGTAATGTCCACCGGTTAAAAACCGGATTAGCTTCGCTGGGCTTCAATATAGTCAATTCGGAGACACAGATTATCCCGATTATTATCGGTTCCGAACAAAAATGCGTAGATGCATCCCGCTATCTCTTTGAAAACGGTATTCTGGCTCCTGCCATAAAATATCCGGTTGTAAAGAAAAATGAAAGCCGAATCAGACTGACAACCATAGCGACGCACACAGAAGAGCAAATTGATAAAGCCCTTGATATCTTTTCTACTATGGGCAAAAAATTCAGTATCACATAAAAAATCAGCCCCCAAATCCCCTTATCTAAGAAGGCGTACCGCAAAACGTTTCTCAGGAAACGTAATGCGATACGCCTTTTCTAATATAAAGTAGTTGTTAATCATTACAGCTATTTTTTAGGAATCCTCCTAGGAAAGCTCACCGTCAGGGAGCATCCTCCACTTTAAGTTTTGCAATAGATTTCTCATAGTTTTTTTCAAGCATATTGGCATTTTGCAGATAATCCGTATCTATTGTTACTCCTTGTATTGCTGCCACTTGTTTACGCATATTCAAAATATCGGGCAGCCAATAGCTAAGATTATCTATGTATACCGGTTTGCCCGAAACCATTTCTGTTTTCAAACCGTTTTTATAGGCATCTTTCGCTATGGAAACCAGGCTTAGCATATCACTTAACGGTATATCGGTTTGAAAAGCCCGGCTCGCTTCTTTAACCGCACCGGGAAGCTTTGTAAAAATAGAAGGGCTAATGATATCCTCCAACAATGCCTTGGCAAACTTTTGCTGCCGTTCAATCCGTCCGATATCCCCCATTTCATCATGGCGAAACCGCACGTACTGCAATGCTGTATTTCCATTCATATGCTGCAACCCCGGCTTAAGATCAATCAAGCCATCGTTATCCACTTCCCCTTCATCATAGGGATCGTAATAGTACATACGCTTGTCCACATTGATATCCACTCCGCCCAATGCATCAATGACCTTTTTAAATCCATCCATATTAACGGCCAGATAGTAGTCAATGGGAATTCCCAGAAGGTTGGCCACTGTTTGCTCCGCTAGTTGATGCCCCCCATAAGAATAGGCGTGTCCGATTTTATTCCATTCATGGCCGGGAATAGCAACACGGCTATCTCTGGGTATCCACAACATAGAAACGTCTTTAGTACCTGTATCCACTGTCATGACACAAGTAACATTTGAACGGCCAATATCATTTTTCCGTTCGTCAATACCTAATACCAGAATATTAATTTTGCGGTTTGCTAAATGCTCTATTGATTTTTTACTCATGCCCACCTGACCGGAAACACCGGAAGAATCGCTTCCCCAATATAAATATGCCAGGGTTGTCAGCGGTAAGGTAATCAATAAAAAAAGCAATCCCCAGAAAAGTTTGGTCGGACGCATCCGCCTTCTTCTTGGTTTATCATTTGACGACATAAATACACTCTCCCACAAACGCCAATCTTAATTAAAAAAGAAAGTAACTGCCTAAGACAAGTATACCGACTAGCCAGCAATACCAGGCAAAGGGCCGCATCGCGCTAATCTCATTCGTATGGAACCATTTCATCAAGGCCCAAACACTTATATACGCTGCAATTCCGGAAGCTACACCGCCTACCAGGGAAACTTGCAATAAATCACCCAAACCGGCGTGCATAAGCCGGGGAACTTCTACAATACCGGCACCGATAATAATCGGAGTTGCCAACAGCATGGAAAACCGCGCCGCCTCGGCATGTTGCAGCCCTGCCCAAAAGCCGGCTGTCATGGTGGCACCAGAGCGGGAAAAACCGGGAACCAGTGCTAATGCCTGGAACAGGCCGACAATAGCAGCTTCTTTATAACTAAGATCGCTTATCTGTTTCCTGCCTTGTCCACGCATCTTTTCTCCCCAGTAAAGTAAAAAGCCATTGACAATCAAAAAGAAGGCGGCACTGCTCACACTGCTAAACATCATCCTTAGCGGTTTCTCCAGAGTAATGCCAATCAAACCGGCTGGAATACAGCCCACTAAAATTAGATATAGCAGCTTCCTACTCTCTCGGTCGGCTTTAAACAGGGAAGCAATAATCCGTATCCATTCTGTACCAAAGAACAGTAACAAAGCAACCGCAGTTCCCAAATGAAGCATAACTAGAAATGGCAGAAAATGTTCTTTTAAAAAATTCGGATCCAAATTCCAGTGAAAAAAGTACGGTGTCAACACCCCATGGGCAACACTACTGATAGGAAAAAGCTCGGTAATCCCCTGGACAATTGCAAAAGCAATTGTTTGAAATATAGTCAAAATAGTACCTCCAACTTACTTTTCAAATTACGCCATAAGGCTTTAGTAAACTCGTGCTCAAGTAAATCCCCTAACATTATACCTCTCCCTTAGACATGATAAAACATTTTTTTTAACATTTACTTTAATTATGTCAGACTTAGCTTTTTCTTATTTACTGATAAGGGCAGAAAGTATGGCCCTAGCTATCATATTTCATCGCCAAATGAAAGGGAGCAGAAACTTGCCAGTGGCAAATTTCTGCTCCCTCGAACAAACATAGGGGACACTGGGGACGTCAGTCAATCCCTCTGTTACTCAATACGTGTCTTTATTGGCTGCATCTTTTGCGCTAACTCCCAGAACGACCGGTGTCGAACGATAACCAACGCCCATGCGGTCAATTCCCATATCAATAAGCTTAAAGAAGTGCTCTTGATCACGAATCCCACCGGACCCTTTAATTTTGCAGCGTCCCTGAGCCACCTCCAGCATCGCCTGAATGATCTCTACCGTAGCGCCATCACTTTTGCCACCCGTATAAAACCCGGTTGAAGTCTTCACAAAATCGGCACCTGCGGCAATGGCCGCTTCGGTAGCCTTCTTAATCTGTTCCATAGTCAACGCATCGGTTTCAAAGATTACCTTCACTTCCGTGCTGTATTTATGGCATACGTCACAGACAGCCTTAATATCTTCTTCTACTTCTTTCCATAGTCCACTGCGAATCCAGCCATAGTTGGCTACGATATCAAGTTCAAAGATATCGCCCCGTTTGCAATATTGTTCTGCCTGTATTACTTTGGAAGCTGTGGTGGACAATCCAAACGGGAAGTCGCATACGACACAAATTTTAGTCTCCGTGCCCTTCGTCAATTCTGCGGCAATATCTAAAGATGCCGGATTAACACAGACCGTTTTGCAGCCAAAATCTATGCCTTCCTGAATATATTTTTTAATCTCTTCCTGCGTAAACTCCGGTTTTAAAACTGATTGGTCAATATAAGCTGCAAGTTCCCTTACCGACATTTCACACGCCTTTTTTTCTGGTTTCATAGCAGATCCTCCCAATAACATTTTATTGATATATATCAAATGTATCATACATTTATGATATATCATATATCATTTACTGTCAATATGTTTATAAAAATCTCTAACCAGTCCAAGGTTAGATTCCTTCGGCCCAAAACAACTAGGCCTACCCTTGAAACCAACGTTGTGTTAACAAGAATAGGCCGTGGCGCTCTGCCGTTTATATAAAAATTTCAGGTGGGACAATTAATAATCGGATATCGCTTTACCGGTGCTTATACTACTTTCACACTTGTGCCCGCATATTTCATACTCTCTTTAACCGCCAAAGGAGGCTCCTGGGTAGTAAGGAGTAGATCTACTTTTCCAAAAGAAATCACTTTAAAGCTGCTCGCTTTATTAAACTTGGCACCGTCGGCCACAACACAAACAAAAGCGGCCCGTTCGGCTACTTTCCGCTTGATACAGGCATCTTCATAATCCACTACATAAATACCGTCCGCAGTTATTGCAGCCGCCCCTAAAAAGGCAATATCAAAACGGATATCCTCAATTTCCAGGATTGTTTTACTGCCATACAAATAGCGATCTTTAGGCTCTAGCTTACCACCCAGAAGATGAACCTCACCCTGCTTCCCGGACAATGCTTCCATATTATCCAACGAATGGGTAAAAGCCAGCACATTTTCGTCCAGGTACTGGCACAAAGCCTGAATCGTGGTAGATACATCAAAAAAACATATTTGCCCCGGGGAAATATACTTCAGTGCATATTTTCCCAAACGTATTTTAGCTTCGGAATTGATGGCAAGCCGTTTTTTATAACCCTTTACTTCATCTTGAATGACAGGCAGCGCAATGCCACCATGGGTTCGTATAGCCAAGCCCTCATTCACCAATTTGACAATATCCCGTCTGGCCGTGTCCCGGGATATTTGAAATGCCTGCATGATTTCCTGGTTGGACAGCACTCTTCTGTCTTTTAACATATTTACTATTTCATATATACGTTCTTCTTGAAACATAATGCTTCCCTTTCTATCCATTACAAGAATTAAACGGCAGCCTTACTATCATCATGTCTATATTTCTAGGGCAGCTACAAAAATATCCTCTATTTATTCCAAATGAACATTCAAATTCAGTTCCACGGCCAATTGCCTGGTTGCTTCCAAGAGTGTTTCAGCACATTCCAGACCGGTTTTTATCGGATATTTCAAGCCAAGCCGCCGGTACTTTCCAGCCCCCAGAGCGTGATACCCCAATATATCAACTCGTATCACCTCTTTTCCCAGCTCTTTAATAAAGCACAACCGCTTTTTTATATCGGTGAACTGATCATTCCATCCCGGCACAATGACCAGGCGAATGATCAGTTCTTTATTCATTCGGGCAATATTCTGTGCATTAGCTAAAATCATTTCATTTCCTGCTCCCGTACAGGCTTTGTGAATCTTCCGGTCAAAAGCCTTGATGTCATACAGAACCAGATCGACAGCTTCCACCACTTTTTTCAACTCGCCCCAGGGTAAACAGCCTGCCGTATCCAAT
The DNA here is from genome assembly GCF_900141835.1 of Propionispora hippei DSM 15287. NCBI lineage: Bacteria > Bacillati > Bacillota > Negativicutes > Selenomonadales > Sporomusaceae > Propionispora > Propionispora hippei. The sequence goes on from NZ_FQZD01000013.1 coordinate 51,707, forward strand.
GCCACATGGACGCCCTGCTGCCGCAATAGGTTTGCAGCTTCTAGGACAAAATCCCCCTGCAGGGCCGGTTCACCGCCCGAAAAGGTAACGCCGCCGGCAGATTGGTCATAAAACACTTTATCTCTGAGCAATTTCCCGGCCAGTTCTTCGCTGGTTATTTCATACCCGACTTTTTCAAAAGCTTCCCGGGGACAGATATCCATACATTCATCCAGATTAGTACAGCGCGCCCGGTCAATTTCACAACCTACTTCCGCAAACCTGATCGATTGATTGCTGGCAATGCTTACACAGGCGCCACAATGAATACAACGGTTTTCAAAATGCATATACTTTATCCCCGGTTCCATAAGTTCCGGATTGGAACACCATTTACAACGCAAATTACAGCCTACACAAAATACGGTACTGCGAATTCCCGGACCATCCTTAGTAGAGTATTTTTGAATCGTTGAGATTAATCCTTTGGCACTCATATCAGGACCAGGTATTTTCCGTACGGGCGATAATGGCATCCTGGGCCTCCGGCATTAAGGAGACGAACTGCGCGCAATAGCCCGCGACCCGTACAATTAAATCGGTGTAGTTTTCCGGATTTTTCTTTGCAGCCAGAAATGTCTTCGTATCAACGACGTTAAATTGGTTATGATAAATTCCCTTTAACAGGCTCGCTTTGAGAAAATCCACGAATTTTTCCAGATTTTCATCACCCACCAGCGCACCGGGGGCAAACCGCATATTTAAAAGCTGGCCGGCAGCCACCTGATCATTGGGAAGTTTGGCAACCGAATTGATTACCGAGGTCGGTCCATTCCGATCCGTTCCCTGTGTGGGTGAGCAGCCTTCATTTAACGGGCTTTTGGCTTTCCTGCCGTCCGGAGTTGCTCCTACATCCAGTCCATTAGGTACATAGGAGGTGATGTTACTGGTAGACATGGTATAGCGGCTTACTTCCGGTCCCTTTCCATAACGTTCCGTCTTATAGTCCGGCAGCAATTTCAGATAGGAATGAAAGACATCGTTCACAATACTATCCACATAATCTTCATCATTCCCGAACTTAGGCACTTGTTTTACCAGCTTGTGAATATAAGCCGCCTCTTTGCCTTCCCAGTTTGCTCTCATTGCCTGTAAGAGCTGTTTCCATGTCAGTTTCCGGTCTTCATATATCAATTTTTTTATTACTGCCAGTGAATTACCGACCACACTGGGGCCAATATTAGATTGGGAGATGACATCATATTTACAGCCGCCATTTTTTAACGTCTTGCCTAGGACCATGCAGTTATCGATAAAGCAGGAGGCAAACGGATCGGCGTCATAAACGGCTAAGGAACGGTCACAAATCGCGTCGCATTGTACAGCCAAATCAGAATAAAATTTCAGCGTCTTTTCCCAGGCCGCCCAAACCTCCTCGTAACTTTTATAGTCAACATCCGGTCCTGGTTTGCCGTTAATGGCAAGCAATTGGATGCCCGAAGCCGGGTCCATACCATTATTTAATACAAGCTCCATCATTTTTCCCCAGTTTACATAGGTCATGCCGGTTGAGCGATGCCCGTATTTGCCCGGCACACCGGTCTCTACGCAGCCAATGGCGCAATAATCAAGCGCATCCTCTTGAGGAATTCCTAACTCCATAAGGCCCTTTACCGCGACCTGGTCATTGAACATCGACGGCATTCCACAACCGGTACGGATCAGCTTTGCCGCCAGGCGCAACAAGTCCCGGGGCGTATCCGTGTTGTAACGCATCGAAAAATTGGGTTCAGCCATTTTAGCCAAATTCATGGCCTCAATACATAAATAGGATAATTCATTGGTTCCGTCTGTCCCGTCCGGTTTACGACCGCCAATCATCAGATTGGAATATAGCGGATAACCCTGAGAGAATTTCGTGTGCCCATAGGGTCTTACCTTGTTGTTGCTGCTGTTCATTAAAAACATATGGGTAATGATTTCGAGTGCTTTCTCCTGGGTCAATATTCCTTTTTTTACGTCTCTTAGATATAAATCGTACATATACTGATCAAATCTTCCATAGCTGAAAGAATGCCCGTTGCTTTCAATCATTTGCAGCATATGAACCAGATAACAAGCCTCGCAGCCCTCATAGAAACTTTGGGCGGGTCTTTCCAGCAATGTTTCACACATGATTCCTATTTGCAGAAGTTCTTGCCGACGTTTCTTATCCGTTTCCCCTTCAGCCAGCTTATAGGCTAATGCCGAGTATCGCTTAATAAACTTTAAGGCGCCTTCTAAGGCAATGATCACGGCCTGATAGAAAACTACGTTTTCTTCAGATAAATCCCTGTTTTCCAATTGTCTTCCCGCTTCTTCCACTAAACCCCGGAATCCCTTTTGGAGAATCAATTCATGCTTAGGCACAATATGGCCGTCCCCCGACATGGAAATTCCGCCGCGGTGCAGCACACTTTGTTGTTCGGCCTGCCTAATGCTGTCTGGTGTATTTCTCAACACTTCATCTTCATGGGTATATCCCTGCCAGTATGGCGCAATGCTTTTTAAATTTTGTTTTACTTCTTCCGAAATCTGAAAAACATCACCGGTTCGTTTATCGAACTCATCCAATTCTTTAATTACCCATTGAATTGAATATTCGGGGAAAATAGGCGCTGCAAAGTTACGGCTTGCCTGATTACCAAAGATCAGGCTATCGTCTTGAATATAAACCGTCATATTTTCCAGTATGTGGGCAAATGCCTTGGCCTTACGTAAAACATAATCTTCACCTTCCGTTGTCCGGAACGATTCTGTAATTAACACGGCACGCTCACTGCAGATACTGGCTGTCCTTTTTTCCATGACCTGCTGTAAACGGTGGATTCTTTCCAGGTCTATATCGTCATTATGGGGAACAAATTCTAAAAAGGTTTTCATTGTTACCACCTCTCGATTTCTTTATATTTACATCATAAGTATTTACAAGTATTTAGTCAATTACTTTTGCTTATTTTATGCGAATTATCGCAATTCATCCACTGACAACTTATAAAAGCTTATTGACTAATCCAGTTACATCTACATTCCCTTAACTGCAACAGAGGTTCTTTACTGAATCAATGTACGAAGGACCGATCCGGTAAAAAAAGCTGACACCGTTAAAACGATGTCAGCCGCTGCACCCAGTTACTGCAGAATCCCCAGTGCCGATCCGGCTATGCCTATAACAAACATGCCAAAAATAACGGCAATCGGCGTGACTCCCTTTTTTAATACTTTCATACAAGCAAAGGTTAACAACAGCGGTACCAGGCCTGGCGATAGTTGGTCTAATATCGTTTGTACCGTAGTAACAACCGTCTTGCCGTCCTGAGCGGTAAACTGCGATACAACGAGAGGTATATCAATATGCGTCCATTTTGTCACCAATGCGCCAATTACAATTAATCCAAGAATCGATGCACCTTCCGTAAGTTTCTGAAGCATATTTCCTTTCAAATCTTCCAGTATATTTAACCCTTTTTCATAACCAATTTTTAAAGCAAACCACATAATTGCTATGCGAATCACATTGTAAAGAATAAAAAATAATAACGGACCCATTATACTTCCGGTCATAGCCATGGTCGCACCTACTGCCGCTACCATCGGTCTTAATGTTCCCCAGATGAGAGGATCTCCCACTCCCGCCAAAGGTCCTATCAAACCAACTTTAACTGCGTTGATGGTATTGTCGTCGATCTGGGAACCATTAGCCCTTTCTTCTTCCATAGCAATCGTGATACCCAAGATAGCATTGGATACAAAGGGAGTGGTGTTGTAAAATACCAGGTGCCTCTTCAATGCGCCTTTTATCTCTTCGTTTCTACCGTTATAAAGTCTTTTGATAATTGGTATTAGACTATGACAAAATCCCATGGCCTGCATTCTTTCAAAGTTCCACCCGGCCAGCAAAAAGGTAGAAAGTGCACAGGACTTGATCAGATCCCCCTTGGTAACTTTGCTTTTCTCAAAAAAAATATTTCCCACTACTTCCACCTCCTAATTAATCCAATTCATCATCTTGGAGTATTCTGCTGCCCGAAACGCCTGTGCTTTCACCGGCTACGGCATATTTCGGATGAAGCTGTACATATAACAGAGCGGCCACCGTACCAATGACACCAAACGCCACAAGATTAAAGTTTGTAAAAGCAGCAAAGATAAACCCGAGAAACAAAAAGGGCATTAGATGCTTTGCTTCCATCATGTTGATAACAAGCGCATACCCTACAACCACGATAAAACCGCCGGAAACCTGTAACCCTTTAGTGATAAATACCGGCAAGGCATTAAGCATACCCTGAAAAGCACCGGTGCCCACTGCAGCCACAATTAAATAGGCTGGGATAGCACCTCTTAATCCCTGAATAATGAGCGGCAGCAAATTATTCCTTGCCACACCGCCGCAGTTTGCCTTATCCGCATAATAATCTGCCCTGTGTTGAAAATAAACGGGTATAGCTCTGGTAATAACTCCGAGAATTTGCCCGGCAGCAGCAGCCGGGATGGCCATCGCTATGCCGGTACCAATACTCTGATGTCCAAGAATAACAAGTATTGGCGCAATTAAAGAAGCAAGCAGCGGGTCCGGCGCTTGGGCCGCCCCCACGTTCATCCACCCCAGAGTAATCATTTCCAATGTTCCGCCAATGATTGCACCGGTCGTAACGTCACCTAAGATTAATCCGATAAGCGTGCATGTTGTTAATGGCCGGTAAAAAGCGAACTGATCCATTACACTATCCATCCCACCAATAGCCGCTACAATTAATATCGCCGCCACCTGCCAGATACTAAGCGCATCCATCCAAATTACCTCCCCATATTATCACATTTAGAATTCAAGCTTTTCCGCTAAGTTAATACTCTTGTCAGTTGGAAGTGTTCTTATTTCAAGCTCTATACCGCGTTCATGCAGCTTCTTAAATGCTGCTATATCGGCTTCATCCACTCCCACTGCCTTTGTAATAAGCTTTTTCCCTTCACGGAAGGGCATACCGCCAACATTTACAACCCGTATATCCACCCCTTTCTCTACCAGTCTTAGTAAATCGGCGGGATTTTGAAACAAGAGCATGACTTTCATATCTGCATACTTGGGATTGTTATAAACCTTGACAGCTTTATCCATATCCACAACGTTTGCTTTTAGTCCCGGTGGAACCGCTTTAACAAGCAGTGTGCTTCTTAGCTCATCTTTTGAAACTTCATCGGAACATACGATAATTCTTTCGCATTTCGAATATCTTGACCAATTCATGGCCACTTGCCCATGGATCAGTCGTTCATCAATTCTCGCAAGTACTATATCCATTACAACTCCTCCTCTGTTTCATCATCACTTAATATCTTTTGCGACGTTTGAATTCCTTCCACCCCGCTGTTGCGGGCAATGTCTACCAGTTCCTTTAAATCTAAATTCTCCCTGCTCATGACAACATCTAAAAGCATGGGCATATTCACTCCCGTTACTACTTCAATATCATCATGTACAGCAGCACTTTTGATGCAAACATTAAACGGACTGCCATTTAACAGATCTACTAAGAACAAGACACCCTTTGATGTGTCCAGCTCCTTCAATTTTTCTTCATACTTTTTCTGCAATAACTCGATGCTCTCCCCCGGTTCAAAGGCTATGCAGGCAACATTGTCCTGTTCTCCACATATCGTTTTAGCCGAATTAAAAATTTCAAAAGAAAATTTCCCATGAGTCCCTATAATAATGGATACCATTGTCTCTCCCTCCCTTCGCTATATCTATTTCTGTTATACTCCAAAACTAATATTAACATATCAAATGTATGATACATTTGATATGTTAATATTAGCATAAACCTATTTAATTGTCTATATTATTTAGTATTTTAAAATTAATAGAAATTCACCCGGAATTTCACTGTTACCAAATTCCTCTACACAAAAATATTTGATACAAATATATCATACATATTTTACATATTGATATTGTATATTACCATCAATAACACTATAATGACTATATAAAAGGAATTTAATTTCCAGCAAGATAACCGTCTTCCTATTCCCTTGTTACATCTTTATATTCCACAGTATATAGGAAAATAAGAACCAGGAGAGATTATATGCCAGCTAATACCTTAAAGTTTAATATTATACACGAGAGCACAGTCCCCTTATATTATCAATTGTTTACTCAACTAAAAAACGAAATACAAAACGGCACGTTAAAGCCGGGCGACTTGCTTCCGCCGGAAAGTCAGCTATGCTCACAATATGGCCTGAGTCGTTCCACCGTTAGACAAGCCCTAAATCAATTGGTAGAAGAGAATCTTGTCCTTAGACGAAGAGGCAAAGGCTCTTTTGTTGCCGAAAAAAAACTTAGCCGAAACTTAAATCATCTCTATAATTTTACTGAAGACATGTTTGAGTTGGGAATATATCCACATTCACAGGTTCTAGAACACGCGGTTGAGTATGCGACAGGTGAAACAGCTAAAGAATTAAATCTTAATGAAGGAACGAAAGTATTCAAACTTACCAGACTGAGATTGGCCAATACGGAACCTTTGTTATTGGAAGTCACCCGTATCCCGCTCTATTTATGCAGCGATATTATAAATGAAGATTTCTCCAATACTTCCTTGTACAATTACTTGAAATCGAGATATGATCTAAATCTCCATAAAGCAATTGAAACTTATGAGGCGGTAAAATTAAATAAAGAAATGGCTCAACTGTTAAATTGCAAATCCGGAGCCAGTGCCTTTAAAATCCAACGCATTGCCTATCTGGATTCCGGCATCCCCTTTGAATTAACCAACTCCTATCAAAAGGGAACTGCCTGTAAATTGAGACTGGAGCTATATGCTAATCAAAATAAGGTGAATTTTTCCAGAGAGACAATGCTAGAAAAGCGAAATAATAACAATTAAGATACTAATACCGGAAATCATTATAATGAAGCAAATGATATTTTCTAATTATCTTGCTTTTTAACAGTACCACAGTTTACAAATAAGACAGCCTGCTATCCTCTGGCGGATAGCAGGCTGTCTTGTTTGTAAACCGAATATGGCAAACAGCGCAGGAAAAAGCAATGAGCCGCCCTCATTGCCCTGTATAATTTTTATTATATTATGCAATTCTCAGACTCATGACCAGATAGTCTTGCAACCTTAGGACCGGCCATCCCCTAAAATTAAGTTTGCAGTATTTTGATAAGCCTGCTATAACTCATCAACGAAGGAAATCTGCGAACTTATCCGAAGCAATTGAAAAGCTAGATAAACTGTAATAGCTGACCTTCTATGAAAAATCCGTTATTTATTTCCAATTTGCTTACCGATAGCATATGCCTTGGCAACTTGTTTCCCAATACCATAGTAATTCATACTATCGGGAGCAAATAGTAACGGTTTTATCTGTTCGATAATCGGCTGATTTTTTTCCTGAATCGTATCGTCAATTTTTGCATCCAAAACCTCACCGATAAACTGAGTATGTAGACCTAATTCCACAACCTGTATAATCTTACACTCTAGATTGACCGGAAATTCGCTAATATACGGGGCATCAACCATCTTGCTTTTCACCGGAGTAAGTCCAGTCTTAGCGAATTTGTCTTCTTTTCTTCCGGATTCCATACCAAAATAATCGGCTTCTTTTACATATTGTTCTGAAGGAATATTGATTGTAAAAGCTTTTCTAGCCATAAGATTGCCATGAGTATAGGTAGCCTCACGTAATGAAACCGCAACACAAGGTGGAAGTGAGCAACAGATACCACCCCAGGCAGCAGTCATGGCATTCGGCTTACCTTCATGGTCATAAGTACACACGACCAAAACCGGGGTCGGATAAAGCATTGTTTTCGCACCCAAACTTTTTTTCATAGCTCTCACCTCTTAAAAAATATCTAAACTTTGCTATAGTATATCTTGCACTGTTATGCAATAAACATCAGTATGAAATTCTAACAATAATCGAATATGATATAGCCTCTTCCCCTGGGCGCCCCATTTCTGCTTATTTTGGAGATAGCCTACTTTGTCTGACCTTCCCGAAGTTTTTTTAGCCAGAACACCAACTAGGGCCTGCAAACTCATATGACTATCATGAATAGTAATGCCAGATTATGAGAAAGTATTCCACTACGCCAATACGTCATACACATTTTTATATTTCTGTTGCCTTATAGCTCCAAATAAAGTAGAACCACCTTATTTTAAGATTGGAGGTAAATAAAATGAACCTGGCATATTTTCCACGGCGACATTATACGCAAGGCCAGACGCCATTGCAGAAATTAACCCGCTTCTCTCAAGCTATTGGTGGCCCCAATATTTATATTAAGCGCGACGATTTATTGGGATTAACCGAAGGGGGCAATAAAACGCGCAAGCTTGAATTTCTAATAGCCGATGCACTAGCTCAGGGAGCCGATACCCTGATCACTTGCGGTGGCGTACAGTCCAATCACTGTCGCTTGACACTGGCGGCTGCCGTGAAAGAAGGACTAAAATGTCGTCTGGTCCTGTCAGAAATAGTTCCGGGAAGTTACAACCCGCAAGCAAACGGGAATGTATTGCTTTATCATCTGCTCAATGTAGAAAAGGTCAGAGTCGTTCCATGGGGAACCAACCTAGTGTCCGAATTACAAAATGCTGCTGCCGAAGCCATCGACGAGGGCCGTAATCCTTATATAATCCCAATGGGCGGGTCTAACCACCTGGGAGCCCTCGGTTATATTGCCTGTGCTGAGGAAATAATGGCTCAAGCCTTTGCCGCAGGCCTCCCTATTCATCACGTTGTGCTTCCGGACGGCAGCGCCGGTACCCATAGCGGTCTATTACTGGGGTTCTGGGGCAACAACTGCCACATTCCAGTGACCGGAGTTAGTGTTCTCAATCCTAAAGTCGTGCTGGAAAATAGGATCGCCGAATTGATGCAACAGACTGCTGATTATATGGGAGTCAATCTAAAAATAGCCCCGGACAAAATTGTTTGTGTTGACGAATACATAGGCCCAGGGTATACTCTGCCTACAGCAGATATGGTCGACGCTGTCAGATTACTGGCCAGCACTGAAGGTATTTTACTGGACCCAATTTATACAGGAAAAGCGATGGCTGGCTTGATCGGTCTTGCTAAGCAAGGCTACTTCAAAAAGGATGACAATGTCCTTTTCTTACATACAGGCGGGCTGCCTGGTTTATATGCCAATACTTCCTCATTTACGCCTTGAGTTGATTTTCCCCTCGGCAGACATTAAATGAAAGGAAGCAGAATATGGTAATTTTCTGCTTCCTGACCAAATATAGTGGACAATGGGGACATTCCCCTTTCGCCCGAAATTTTGTATGAAACTCCTATTTCTATGTTTAATACATTGCAGAGCCACTCCTAAGAGGCATTATTTAAATCCCATTGCCTGTTTTACAACTTCCATCTGTTCTATAGAGGTCAGCTTTTCTAAAAGTTTGAAAGCTACACCGGCAGCAGTCTCAGGACAATAAGAGGTAATAATGTTTTTATCCACCACAATAGGTTCATTTCTTACATCAACATTAAATTCTTTCAACTGCTTTTGCCGATATCCATTCCGTAAATGGTATGTCATGGCTTTTCTTCCCGTCAACACTCCGCTTTTCCCCAAAGGCAGTGCCGCTACGCAATTGTGGCAATTATTTTTTGTTGTTCATCGAACTCACGAATTAGATTTAAGAACCGTTCATCATAGGCTTCTTCATAAAATCCAAATTCCTCAAAACCGCCCGGAATCGCCAACGCATCATAATCATTAATATTTATCTCTTCAATTGTCTTATCAACCAAAATGGGAACGTTAAAAGTACTGGTTACAAATGGGGATTTATCATGTCCGTTTGAATGTATAAAGCGATCAGCAGGAAGCTGCCTCGCTTTGAGACTAATTTATTTTTTTACCCATATCTTCCGCTTCCTCCAGAATGTCGGATTGCCGGATAATATCGTCTCTTTCATGTAAGCTGCCGGCAACAATATGCCCGGCACTTTCCATCCTAAAGTAACCGAAAAACTGATTCAAGTATTCCGTCACATGACTAAATGCTGTTGCCGGGGCACCGCTGCAGGTTACAGTTATATACTTTTTCCCCGGCAAGTGTTTTGCTGTCAGATCAGGTTTTAAGAAGGGACGTAACCGGTCAAGAAAATGTTTGGTTACGCCGCTAACCTGTAGCATGTATATCGGTGTTCCCACAATAAGACAGTCCGCTTTAGCTATTTTTGGCATGAGAGTTGTTAACTCATCGTCAATAGAACAAAAATCAACCTTTGCCAACTGGCATGCATCGCAGGCAATACAACCTTTATTATTCATTTCTGCCAAATGGTATAAATCCACCTCATGACCGCTTTCCCTGGCACCTTTACAGATAGCCCGTACTATTCGGTCCGTATTGCCATTCCTCCGGGGACTCCCCACAAAGGCCATTACTTTCATCCTCATTCCCCCTATTGTATGTCCAATATATTTATTTTTTAAGACTAACACCGCCGATTTGGTACAAGGCAGAAATATTATGCAGCAAAAACCGGAAAGCTTCGTCCCGCCTGACAATTGACTCTTACTGCATGACTAAAGCTTATATCGCTTAGCTGCAAGCTACATTGTTATTTGATAGAATCTTTCATTGCGTTATACAGCTTTTCGGCATACATGTCAATTTCATCCCGCGACATACGCAGGCGGCTTGCGGAAGTGCTGTAGCCAATTTCCGTTTTACCTTCTTCCAGTCCCTTAAAAATGCCGTCGGCAAAGGCATCCAGCGGTTCCACATGCGTCTGCAGCCATGTTCCGTTTAAATCGGTATCCACCGCCGGCGGAACGACTTCGATCACTGCTACGGATGTAGCGGAAAGCTGGTATCTTAGGCACACGGTAAAAGAATGAAGCGCCGCTTTCGAAGCCGAGTAAATCGGCGTAACCGCAAGCGGTGTAAACGCCAGTCCTGACGTCACATTAATCATCGCCGCTTCTTCTTTTGCGGCAAAGAATGGTGCAAACAGCATAGAAAGCTGAATAGGCGCTTCCAGATTTGCGGTAATTTCTTTACCGAAATGGCTCCAATCGTGCTTTGCGTCTGCTTTTAGCACATTGAACCGCTGTAGAATTCCTGCATTGTTGACTAATACATTGATCTGGGGATAATTCGCGATTACCCAGTCAAATAATGCAATCCGCTCAGCTTCTACCGTCAAGTCACAGGTACGGGTAACAATATCCGGGAATTTCTCTTTAGCTTTTTGCAGTACATTTTCCCGGCGTCCGCAGATAATAACTTGATTGCCCCTCGTTATAAAGCGTTCTGCAAACGCCAGTCCAATTCCGGAACCGCCACCGGTAATGAGTATTGTGTTTCCCGACATTTTCATAGCTTTTTTCCCTCTCCCTTATTACTTACTAGCTTATTTCTTTACCGCTACCGTAAAACCGTCCCCGATCGGCAGCAGCGTACTCTCAAATTGCGGACAATCGGCAATTTTTTTATTGAAGGCATCTAATGGCTCACACATGGAGTTCAAGTAGCCACACTCAGGATCAAAATCAAATACAGGAAACAGTGTATCTTCAGCCACCAGCAAACCGCCTGGCTTAAGCAACCTAAGGTAGTCCTCAAGCATTTCGCCGTACAGCTTTTTATCACCCACATCCTGGAAAATAAGATCAAACTCTTCGCTCATCTCTGCGGTTACTGCGCGGGCCTCACCAATTTTAAGCTCAATCTGTTCTTTCACCCCTTCCCGTTCAAAATTTTTCGCCGCTTGTTCAGCCACTTTTGCGTCCATTTCGATGGTAACGATAGTACCGCCATGCTGCTTAATCACTTTGGCCATCGAAACCGTGGAAAAACCAATACTTGTACCGATCTCAAGAATTTTTTGCGGTCTGGTCAGCGTGATTAAGACTTGCAGCATTCTGGCAACGTCGTCATCCACAACCGCCCCAAACTCCTTTAGCTCGGTAGCCTCAGTATATTGTTTTTGCGTTAATTCTTTTTTTTGATATAACCTTTCAATATAGGCGCCGATCTTGGCAAAATCCATCTTTTACTCCTCCTTGTTATGTTTTCCAATGTTTTGTGTTTAATGGTGTCATCTGTCTACTGTTTTCATTCCCCCTTTAGTGTAACGTAATGAGCTATTTTGATGCTGCAGCGCAACATAAGCAGCCGCAATATGTTTGCAGCAGGGACCAGCGGAACAGGAACAGCTACAATGTGTCCAAAGTATGGCACCGCTATCATCCAGTTTTAAAGTAACGGTGTGTTTTTCTTCCAGGCGAATCATAGCCAGATAGGTTGCTGCCTCTGTCTTGGTCAATTGCTGCACGGCCCCGTTCCAGTAGTATTCAAAGCCTTGCTCCATGAACTTGTTATGCATGTGACTAGGTATCCTCCGATTATTTTTTGTATACCGGTTTTTTACCAGGCAAGAAAAGTGCTGTAATACCCAATACAAATAACATAGCAGCGACAGAATTAAAGGTGTCCCGGTACGCCAGTACGCTGGCCTGGTGAAGAAGCTGCTGATAGATCTGCCCCATGGCTTTTGCCGAGGCTTCTGCTGCCGGTATGCCTATGTTTTGCATGGTCCGGGTATATGCGGAAAGCAAACTGCTATAGCCGGCTGCGGCTGTTGTCAGGTGTTGTACCAAATTCGACTGCTCCATTTGCCGGTTGTACACAAGGATGCTTGTCGCTAAGGAAATGCCGATACTGCCACCCAAATTACGCAGTAAGGACACGATAGCGGAAGCGTTGCTGCTCTTTTCTCTGGGAATTCTGGAAAAGGCCAGCGTGGTTGCCGGGACAAACAGGAATGGCAGGCCGGCCGTCTGAAAGCACCGGGCAATCGCAAAGGTGGTATAATCGGTTTGCGGTGTGACTAAGCCTGTCAGCCACATACCGATAGCATTGATGAACAGGCCAAAGGACATGAGATAGCGGGCTTCAATCCAATTGACCAGTTTCCCTACAAAGGGCATCATAAACAGCGGAAAAATAGCGCTTGGCGAGAGAACAAGCCCCGATAAAGTGGCATTATAACCAAAATCCTCCTGTACCATCATCGGCAGTAATGAGGTGGCACTCCATAGAGTAAAGCCGACAAAGAAAAGAATTATACCAGGCAGACTAAAACTGGGGATGGCAAGCAGCTTCAAATCGACAATCGGGTCCTTTTGCCGCAAGAGCCAGTACACCGCCAGCAGAATACTTACAAAGGAGATGCAGGCTAACGTTATAATAAAGGTGCTGTCAAACCAATCTTCCTGCTGGCCCTTATCCAGCACAATTTGTAGAGCCCCCAACCCTATTGCAATTAGTCCCAGCCCAATATAATCGATCGTGCCTTTTACTTTTTTTGTATTTTCCGGTCCCTGTACAAGTACCTTTACTAAAAACAGCGTTACTATTCCGATGGGGACATTGATTAAAAAAATCCAGCGCCAGCTATAATTATCCGTAATAAAGCCGCCCAGGGTTGGTCCGATGATCGGCGCCAGAACCATGGATAGACCGGTAATGCCGAAGGCTATGCCCAGCTTTTCCGGCGGGAAACCATCCCGGATAATGGCTTGCTGAACAGGCTGCAGGCCGCCGCCGGCTACGCCCTGCAACAGGCGAAACAGGACCAGCATGGGTAATGAGGTAGCAATGCCGCACATAAAGGAAGTAAAAACAAAGCCGCCAATGCAGAGCATAAAAAAGTTTTTACGTCCCATAACGCCTGACAGCCAGCCGGAAATGGGCATGACGATGGCATTCGAAATGATATAGGCGGTCAGGACCCAGGTGCTTTCCTCTGTCCCAGCCCCGAGTGAACCCGCTATATGAGAAAGGGCGACATTGGCAATCGTTGTGTCGAGCAGTTCAATAAAGGCGGCTAAGCTAACAACACCCGATACTACGTAGGGATTTATTTTTACAGAAGAAGGCTCCATCATTTTGTGTCCATACTTTCTGTATGCACCGTGGGAACTACGGACATGCCCGGGCCAAGATGAAGCTGAACATCCGGCGGGGTATCAAACAAAATTTTTACCGGTACACGCTGTACTATCTTTACAAAGTTTCCTGTTGCATTTTCGGCGGGAAAAAGCGAAAAACGGGAGCCTGTACCGGATTGAAAGCTATCTACTTTTCCTTTTAACACTACATCAGGATACGCATCGATGCGGATATCGACCAATTGGCCGGGTTGCATGTGTTCCAACTGGGTTTCTTTAAAATTGGCTACTACCCACAGGTCTGTGCCAACAAGCGAGGCCACCTGTTGACCTGTCTGTACATAGTTGCCTAATTCGATATTGCTTTTAATCACACGACCATCCATCGGTGCCATGACTTTCGTATTGGCTACATCACTTTCCGCCTGAGCCAGGTCCGACTCGGCCTGAGTGATCTGCGCCTGCAATTGTTCGATAGTATTGCGGGAAGCAGCTATTACAGTAGGAGCCGTAGAAGCTGATTTTAGATCGGCTCTTAGTTTTTCTAAAGCAGCGCGATCCGCTTTTTCGGTAGCAATAGCCTGGTCCCATTGCTGCTGTGAACAGGCACCGGCGGCAAATAAGCTTTCCATGCGTTTCCTGTCACTGGCTGATTTTTCCCAAACCGCCTGAGCCGAAGCTACCTGGGCTGATGTAGCAGCTTCATTGGCCGGAGCAGAAATTGCGGTTGTTTCACTATTATGAACCGCTGCCGCCAGTGCGGCCCGGGCGGCAGCCAAAGCTGCCTTAGCATGATCACGGCGTATTTGGTAATCAGTAGGGTCAATTTCCAGCAACACCTCGCCGGCTTTGACAAGCTGGTTATCTTGAACATATACATGTTTTACATAGCCTTGTACTTTAGGACTTATCATAACGGCATGGCCGTCAATCGTCGCACTGTCAGTAGCTATGTCGCAGCGATGAAAATAGTAGTAAAGGCCGGCCCCCAGGAAGATCATCAAAGCAGCCAAACCTATTCCAATAGACCGGGGAGAGAATTTCATAAAGTCATCCTTTCAAAAAATTAAAGTGATTGTTACCGGAACAATAATTAGCCAAGCTAACTATTAGGGATAAAACAAAAATCCTATCAACTCCTTTATCACAAAAAATTAGCCAGGCTAACTAAACGAAAAAATAAAAACGGTGTATGATTAATTTTATGCTCATAGACCGATTTTTATTAACAACGCAAGTAAACGAGTGGTCTCTTCGTCGGTTAATTTTTGGGTGAGATTGGCGCAAGCCTGCCAATAGTGTGGGAGAACGAGATCCAGCAGACGGTACCCTTTTTCAGTTATACTGACATTAACCATTCTTTGATCTTCAAGGCATACGGTTCTGGTAATCAATTGATGTTCTTCCAGCCAAATTAACTGTTTGGTTACCGATGCCCGCCGAATTCCCAGCTTATCAGCAATTTCCGAAGGCTGTAACGGCTGCTCCGTGCTTGTATCGAATAATAGCAAGAGTAACGTAAATTTGCTTTCGGAAATATGATATTTCTTTAGCGTATGATTTATCGCATCCAAAACATCGTCCGATATCTCTAACAACGCTTTCCCTAACTGGGCTCTTGGGTTAGGCGGCGTTGTGATCATATGTTTTTCCATAAATACATTCCTTCGGAATTAGTTTCCCTAGCTAATTAATAGTATAACGATGTGAAAAAAGAATGTCAATAGCGAAAGCTCGCTCTACAACAGGGTTGTGCAACTCATACTGTATACATGCCGCCGGGCCATTGCTTATGGAATATTGTTAGCCTATAATAGGTCTATCTAAGGGAAAGTGAGGGAAATCAAGGTATGTTTGGTATGGTTCATTATGAAATGTTTATTATTGCCGGCATCATTCTTAATATCACTCCTGGCTCGGATACCCTTTATATTTTAAGCCGGAGTATTGCACAGGGCCGCAAGGCCGGTATTTACTCTGTTCTGGGTATTACTGCAGGCTGCGCTGTCCACACCTTGCTGGCAGCCCTGGGACTGTCTGTTATTCTGGCACAGTCGGCCCTGGCTTTTATGCTTGTCAAAACAACCGGTGCTCTCTATCTTGCCTATTTAGGTATCACCACGCTGCTCGCCAAAAATAGCACACTGGTTTCACCGACTGATCAGGTCAAGTCCACTAGAGAGACCTTCCTGCAGGGACTGCTAACCAATGTACTAAATCCTAAGGTGGCTCTTTTCTTTATCTCTTTTTTGCCGCAGTTTATCGACCCGCAAAACAGCTACGGAATCGTGCCCTTTATTCTCTTAGGAATAACCTTCTTAACCACCGGTACTCTTTGGTGCCTGTTCCTGGTGTTTTGTTCTTCCCGTGTGACAACCTTACTCCGCCAGGGCAGTAAAGCGGCCGCCAGGATGAATAAACTCTGCGGGGGTATTTATTTGTTGCTTGGGGTAAAACTGCTTATGGCTGAGCGGTGATGAGCGACTATTTTTCAAGTTCTTTTCGCAGCGAGGTAACCGTTTCTCCGCCAATCCCCCAGTTATCCGTAGCCACCTCATCGATTACGACAACGGTCGTTTGCGGATTTTTCCCCAGCACCTCTACCAGCAGTTGCGTGGCTCCCTGAATTAATCGTGCCTTTTGCTCAGGGGTAGCCCCTTCTTTAGTGATTTTTATATTTACATAGGGCATTAAACCGCTCCGCCTTTCTTATTCCTTCTTAATGTCATCAACACCAGCAAGGCAAACAATAAAACCACAACGGCAAACAGGCTGGGCATCATCATCCCAAAGTTTTTTTGTAAATACGCGGCTATGATCGGGCCAATAATCTGACCCAGGGCATACATGGTCGTCAATTCTCCAATCGCCTGCATGGGTGCTTCCGGTTTCAGTTGATGCGCCAACGTGATCGAAAGACTGGTTATTCCCATAAAGGTTCCGCCAAATAAAGCGCCTCCTACCAAGGTACTTAGCTGATTGGGCATGATGACCGGCAGCAGTATGCCCAGGGCCTGCAGTCCATAAGCCAGCATCAGGCTGGCTTTGATTCCGGCCTTTTGGGACATCCGCGCCCAAAGATACGTTGAGGGAGCTGCCGCCAAGCCAATAAGCACCCAGCTTTGGTTCGCAATCGAACTGAGTTCTGGCATTGATTTGATCATTTGCACAATAAAGGTGGCGGTTATGATATAGCCAATACCCTCCAGTCCGTAACTGATGAGAAGAATGTACCAGGTATAATCCCGTATAAATAGATTGCTGCTCCGTGCCTTTTCCTGCTCTCCCGATTCAGAGCGCGACATGTTCGCCAGCGTACACCAGGCGAGAATTCCAAATGCACTCCCTCCCATTGCCAAGCCCAGCCAGGCCGTTTCCCAGCCGCCCAGGCTATCAAATATAGGCACAAATATACCGGTAAAGGCAATGCCAATACCCACCCCGCTATACAGATATCCTGCCCGGTCGCTTCGTCCTTGTCCCAGGGTAACAACAGAGGCAACAACAAACAAAATAGCGCTCAGAAAGCCGGAACCCAACCGCAGCAAAGTCCAAAGAAAATGATTGTGCGTGAGCGACATACTGATCATTAAAATAATACTGATGACTACTCCTGCTCCCAACCAGGTCCGCAAATGCTCTCGAACCCACGGTTTTCGCGAAAGGTAAGCGCCAATCAAATAGCCCAGATAGTTTGCTGAAGCCATGACTGCCACATCCCATTTGGTTACACCCAGGTCTCTTTGCATCAAAGGAATAATGGGCGTGAAACCAAAACGTGAGATTCCCATAGCTAAGCTGAGAGCACAAATTCCCCCGATAAGGCTGTACATATTACTATGCTTCGACTCGGCCACCTCCTATGCATTGAATATAGTTTTATGGTACTATAAAATAGGCCATTATTAGAAGCGATTCATTTCTATGACAGCAATCGCTTTTGTCTATAATACAGGAGGCTCATCTGATGGATTTAGACGATATAAAAGTATTTCGCCAGGTTGCTTTACATGGATCGATGACCCAGGCAGCAGAAACGCTGGGCTATGCCCAATCCAGTGTTACGGCCCGTATCCGCAAGCTGGAGGCGAACCTGAAGGTAGACTTATTTTACCGTAATGCCAAGGGCGTGCAGCTTACTCCCGCCGGTCAGATATTCCTGGAGCAAGGGCTAAAAATAAACCAACTCATGGAAGAATTATACTCCCGCCTGAATCCAACCAAAACCCCCGGCGGTTTGCTGCGCATCGGCGCTATGGAAACAACGGCCGCCACCCGCCTTCCTTCCCTGCTAAAGAAATACCATTCCTTATATGACCATGTGGAACTGTCACTTCAGACCGGACCCACTGAATACTTAATCAATCAACTCCTGCATTACGAGCTTGACCTTGCTTTTGTCGCAGCGCCTGTCAACCATCCTGAAATCACTGAAATGGAAAGCTTTAATGAAGAGATGGTTCTGGTTGCCGAGAAAAAAGAAACCAGCCAGGATATCCCGGAAATTATGAGGAATAGAACGATCCTGGTTTTCCGCCCCGGCTGCTCTTACCGGGCATTGCTGGAAAGATATTTACTGGAAAGCAACGCTGCGCCTTTAAGACGTTTTGAATTTGGTTCTTTGGAAGCCATTATCGGCGGCGTGTCAGCCGGTATCGGAATATCCTTATTGCCTAGATCGGTTATCGAAGACAAACTTCAATCAAACATATTAACCGCCTATGAGCTGCCGGCTCATCTACGCAGTTGCCCAACGATGCTGATTCACCGAAAAGACGTGGTGCAAACGGCAGCGATGACTCATTTTACCGATTTATTATGGTCTGAAAACCGCTGAGCTATTTGTCACACAACCTGGCTATTATAGCAATGACCAAAAGGAATTTTCCAATATCCACAGCCATAAAAATAAAACTGCACTCTTATCAGGGGAGTGCAGTTTTATTATTCACTATAGCAGGCTTGCATTACCCTTCCAGCTTTGGTCGTTCCGCTAAGGCCTTCTTCTTCATTAATGCCTGGGCCTCCGTCAGTCCATTTTTAAAATGGTGCCTCACTCTTTGCATAAAGAAGCTCAAATTGCACCTTTGCCGGCCTACGATAAAGAAGACTATGGCTTCACCTATCGACCAGGTTAGCGCATAGGCCAATGCGGCTTTGGTAAGTACAGCTGCATGAGTCGGTATGGATTTCAAAATAACATCTGCAATTCCCTTTGAAAGCTTTGCCAGGCCAAAGACGACAGCAAAATCCAGGATATGTCTCAGTTCTATTTTTTCACCCAATAAGCCGATAAGCTCAAACATAAGCTTCACTTCATTCAAAGTAAGTACGATAAAATCTGCCAACATTTCCAGCGGAGCGACTATGGTTCTATGGGGGACCGGCAAATAAGCCGGCAAGGTTGAAATAACCACCCATGCGGTATTTTGAATCGCAGTCTCCTGAATTTCAATTTTGGCATGTTCAGGACGGAAAACAGGAAAATTATGAGACAGGGCAAACCTGATGCGCTCATGATTAGCCAGTATTTGTGCCGCCAGATTAGAATCTGCAGCATCAAAAGGATACACCTCTGTGTGAAACTGCTTAACCTCATTGACAATCCGGGATTCTACAATACAAAAGTCCGAGGTTTTCAGTTTTTCTTTATCAAACTCTTCCTTCGTCGACACCGGTATGATGATTAGACGTTTCAACATTTCTTTGTTGCTGTGGATCTCCTCATTATCAGGCACCGGAAAGGTGAAATTATGGTAAGGAAAGCTGACTAACCATTTCATCATGTCTTCAATTGCTGACGTAGAACCTACAAGCCCAATTTGAATATTATGCTGGCAAACCCGGTTAACCTTGTGCATATTTATCTGGCTTAATTCATCCCATATTTTATTAATGAGAAAAGTCTCTTGCCCCATTCTCTGTCCCTCCTTTATTCTGTTATGGGAATACCGCCTATATCCGTTTACAGGCCCATGTGTGTTTCCAATCGCTATACAATTTATCTACTCATCCTTTAGTTTGACAGATCAGGCACATCTTGATTCGATGAAACCGGGGGCAAGGCTGCTGTAAATTATCACCACACCTGTTTCATGGTAAAAAATTTCTACGCCGCCAGGCGTAGAAGAATTCAGATTACGGTTTGCATCTGCTACCCCGGATGAAACCACAAAGCACCTGCTAAATTCGGCAAATTTAGCAGGTGCTTCTTATTAACAAGCGGACTATTCTATCTAAACACTCACGTCAACATTGCTTCCCAGCGTAGCAGAAGGTGGAACCAGCATGTCCAACATTTCGGCACTGTTTGTTTCGGTAGTATCCATTACTTTTTTCAGGACCTGAATACTCGCGTCTGTTTGAACCTGACTAAGCGAATAGGCAACTGATAAAGCGGCAATATCCATATTAGCTTCCCTCCTATGGTTACCATTTTATTACTGCCACACCTTCTTGACAAGTGCTAATTGGTTCACTGCCAAGCACAAGTATATTCTAATGAATACTTTCAAAAGAAGGCACATTATTATTCCCGTTACCGGTTAGTATAGTTTATTCCCCTAATTAGATATGACCCTTCCATTTTATAATTAATAAGCCAGGCAAGGCTATTAGCAGCCTTGTCTGGCTTATTTTGCAACGGCGTAAGTTACGGCAACAACATATTTTGAAACAAAATTTGCAAACTATTAGCAACAGGTTCTACTGATTTTTCCACTTTCATTCGCAGCAAGCTCCCCTGCCAACAGTCCCAGATCAAATCGGCCAGCCGCTCGGCTGACAAATCCTTACGTACTTTCCCTGCCAGTTGTCCGGTACGCAAGCGCTCGGTTAATAGCTCTTTGAACTCGGCTATCGCCTCCTGTAAGGCTATGCGGCATTCCTCACTGGCCTCACTAATTTCAGCAGAAAGGTTTCCTAATAAGCAACCTTTTTTTACCTCCGCACATTTATAACATTCAGTGACCAGTAGAAATACCGTGCTTAATGCCTTGTGCGAATCCTCCTTTTCTGCCTCTGCCAGCATATGTTTCCACCGCCCGATACTTGCCTCGGTATAAAAACGAATCACTTCTACACCAAAGTCCTCTTTACTGGCAAAGTAATTGTAAAAAGAACCTTTGGGCACACCGGCTGATATGGCAATTTCCTGGATGCCTGTGGCATTAAAGCCATTTTGTTCAAAAAGCTTCAAGCCAACCTCTAATAATGTTTGTTTTGTTTTTTCTAAATCTGCACTTTTTTTTCTAGCCATATTTTTATCATACAACCGGTCATATTATTAGTCAACCATCCTGATTTAGGCGAGCCTTCTATTCATGGTTATTTTACAAACTCTTTTTTAATATTTCCCGCACAGCCTCCGGCGTTACTTTGCCTGTTTCACCAAGCCTACCCATTCCGTGCGCTACTAAATTGGCCACAATGGGTTCAATCACAGCTTGCCCTAAGCCATAGTCAGACAAGCGTGTTTTCACCTTCATTGCTTCAAAAAAGCTTCGAGTACGTTCAATGGCAGCTGCAACCTTTTCTGCTGCAGGCATTTCTTTCGGTAAATTCCATATCCGTTCACCATATTGTATTAACTTTTCCTGTTTTTCTTCTTGCATAACCTCCAGCAGGGATGGCAGTACAATGGCAAGAGTCTGGGCATGATCCAAGCCATATAATACGGTGATTTCATGACCTATCATATGGGTAGACCAGTCTTGAGGAACTCCGCTACCGATTAATCCGTTTAAAGCCAACGTAGCTGCCCACATTAAATTGGCACGCACAGCATAATTTTTGGGTTCCTGTAATGCTTTCGGCCCTTCTTCAAGTAGAGTCAACAGCAGACCTTCCGAAAAACGGTCCTGCACTTTGCCTTTGACCGGATAGGTCATATACTGCTCCATCACATGAACAAAGGAATCTACGACTCCGTTACTAATCTGCCTTTCCGGTAAGGTATAGGTATAAACGGGATCTAGTATGGAAAAACGGGGAAATACGGCTTTACTGAGGAATGAAAGTTTTGCCTTAAGCGCTTTACGGGTGATGACCGCACCAGAATTCATTTCTGAGCCGGTGGCAGGCAGTGTCAGTACAACGGCAAACGGCAAGGCGTTTTTAACCGGCAGCCGATCCCGGACAAGTTCCCAGGGATCTCCCTGCGCATAGGGTACAGCTACCGCAACGAATTTAGTTCCATCAATAACAGAGCCTCCGCCTACGGCCAAGAGAAAATCAAATTTCTCCTGACGGATCAATTCTACCGCCTGCATCAATGTTTCATAGGTAGGATTGGGTTCAATACCGCCAAATTCTCCTACCTGATATTCTTTTAAAATATCCTTTACCGTTGTAAGGAGACCCGTTTTTTTCACACTGCCGCCGCCATAAAGTATTAACACTTTACTTCCCGCAGGAATGTTTTTGGCTAATTGGTCAATCTGTCCCTGACCAAAATAAATTTCTGTTGGATTTCCAAATTGAAAGTTCTGCATAAAATTGACCCTTCCTAATTATTTTAGATCGCTGTCCATATTAAAACTCTTTTATAATAATATCTTCCCTTTTCAAGCGAGGTCTGGCTGCCGGCGCCTGGTCCGGATAACCAACAAGCAATACATTGACAATATGGTACCGGTCTTCGATGTCTAATAGTTCTTTCAAAACAACACTGTCATATAGACCAATCCAGCACGTGCCCAGGCCTAAATCTACGGCGCGCAGATCCATATGCGTTATGGATATGGCTGCGTTGAAGGCCAAGTTCGCCCGAATTGCCAACTCATCGGCTCCTCTTTTTTTCAAAAGTGCCTCTACCTTCTCACTGGACATACTAACCCCTAAAAAGGCACCTGCCTCCTGCAGTTCCCGATAACGTGTTCCCCTTGAGTGTAGAACCTCCTGGTCAATGCAGCACACAATAATTACCGGTGCCGTACTAAAAAACGGAACTGGCGACGCTTTGGTCAATTGGGCACGAATATTGGAATCCTTCACAATAATGTAACGCCAAGGCTGCAAATTGCTGCCGGACGGCGCAAGTCTTCCGGCTTCCAAAATCTTCTCAATGTCCTCTGCCGAAACTGGCTCCGCTTTAAACTTGCGTATGCTGCGTCTTGTTTTTACTACATCCATAAATTCCATAGTAAAACCTCCTCCGTTTTTTTAATGCACCTAGTCGGAAACTCTCCGAGATACCCTTTTTATTCCAGAGCTGTGCTAAAAATCACTAACAACTTACGTAAGCAGTATCCAATGACAGCGCGATCACCTCCGCCATTTTTCAGATCTCATGGCTATGCTTACTCTGGGTATCGGTCAATATATAATTAGTCTCTTTTAATTGAAGTGACTAATTATATAAATTCAAAAAAAGTCCCGGATAATTCACACAACTTTTTCCAATTATAAAAATTATATGACCAGTCGTTTTGTATGTCAATGTCTTTTTTACCCCAGTTGTGCCACAAAAACCGTTATCAGGCGCTTTAAGCTCTACATGGTAAGATTTCGCCTGTTCTATCAGCTTTCGTATTTATTGGCTGTATTATGTACCTCTTAGCCGGATTTTGCGGAATCTATATAATGCCAGCGAAAATGTTACTACTCCATAAGAAACTAGCCCCATTACATCACGAAGCAGATGTGCCGTGTGACCGGCGAGCATTAAATTACGAATGTTATTGGTCAGGAAAGTGAAGGGAAATATCAAGGCCATGCACTGAATGCCAACAGGCATGGATGTCAGCGGCCAGGTAGACCCGGACATAGTAAAGATGATCACTGTACAGGATATGACAAGCTGGTAGAAGCTCAACATTGATTGGAAAAAGGAGATCAAAAAACTGCCTAACGAAGTGATTGCGAAAACAAAAGCCGCGCCTAATACTAATACTTCCAGAGCATTACCTCGAAAGGGCAGGTCAAAGATAGCAACCGCCAACGACAATAGAACACTGTAGGCACAAAGGCCGGCGACCCAAAAGGGTAATAATTTTCCGGTTAAAACATGTAGCGAACCGGTGTTTTTATATGTACCCATTTTGTATTCCATTAGCATTGAGCCGGCGGAACAAATAAGCAGTGTCGTATGTAACGATATCATCATTAAGCCAAATACAAAATAGCTTTGATAGCTTAAAAGCGGATTATACAACATCCGCATCTGCAACTCTACAGGCGATACTTTGCCGTCTGCCTGCCCCGGTAAAAATCCGGCAGTATTTAATAGAGAAACTGCTCTTTCTTTAGAAAAATCATCTATAATTTCCTGAGATACCGTTGTAACCATATTGGTGATAAGCAGGTTAGTCCCATTGCTTTCCATAAGCACTGAAGTTGACATGCCTGTATTGATATCCCGTGCAAAATTCGCCGGTATGAGCAGTGCGGTATCCGCCTCTTTTCTCTGTAGATACTCTTCTATTTGTTCCTGGGAATCCACATAAGCAACAACCGTGAATCGCTCTGAGTCTTCAAACGCCTGAACAAGTTTACGACTCATTTGTGTCTGACTCTCATCATACACAATCAGAGGAATGCTATCGACAGAGTGTTTTTCAAAGAGTATACCATATAAATTAAGATATAAAAAAGGCAGGATAAACATGGTCACAATTAATTTAGGATAATTTTTAATAAGACGAATTAATTCCCGGAGCCCAATCCGCCACCAGGTCACGGCCGCACCTCCTGTGAAGTTGCAGCAACCAGGCTCTTACAACGGTGCTTGCAAACAACAATAGTCAATGTCCATACAACGTTGCCGGCAATATATAAAACAGCACTATTCAGTAATAAATCTGGGGAATATCCTGCAAGTAAAATATCGCGGATCGTATCTGCCGCATATGTCATGGGTAAGAGCAAGGAATATGCGTAAACAAAGCTGCTTTTTGCTATATGAGGCCAGTTATATCCACTATACAAAAAAGCGGGCATTATATAGAGCAACATTACGGGATGTACCGGCATTCTTTCGTCCCGAGCCATTGCCGAAAACAGCAATCCCAGATTTACTATCATAAAAGTAAAGGCACTGCAAATCAACAGCAGGCTTCCCATACTCCCCCGAAGCACTATCTTAAAGGCACTAATACACACGGCAATAGACATGATTATAGCTACCATAGAACATAGCCAATAAGCTAATAGTTTTCCGGTTACAATTACAGCGGGCGAGGTTGTTCGCCATAACCCCGTGGCCCCAAATTCCCGTAGCAACGCTGTACATACACATAAAATAATACCTATTTGCACACCATTAGCCACCAAGCCTGGCAGTAAAAAGGCAGTATATGAGTTAGTGGGATTGTATAATAATCGCTGTTTCAGAATTACAGGCGCTACTGTATGCAAAGCTTGCTGAGGAACCTGATTTACCCCCTCAACCAATTTTTGCCCTACTCCAGCGTTATAGGAGGTAATAATCTCCCTGCCGAAGGTCATAACCGTATTTGAATACATAATATTTGTAGCATTTATCTCCAAGACTACTTCCCCACCATGGCCCAGCTTTATTTGTTTTGAAAAATCGAAGGGAATGCCGACCGCGACAATTGCTTCTTCATTTATGATGTACTGCTCCATTTCCTCTTGGGTGTTGACCACCCCAACAATCCGGAAACGCTGTGAATCGGCGAAATCCTGCACCAAAGAACGGCTTGCACCCGACTGAGCCTGATCATAAATCACCGTGGGGATTGACTTCACTATTTCCGTGCTATAGATCAAGCCAAACAACACTGAAAAGCTAAAAGGAACTCCAAATAACAGCAACCCGATTCTTTTTTGGGAAAAAATATAACGAAATTCCTTCATAACAACCTTATATAGTTTCATTTTATACTCCATTGTCTAAGATACGAAACCGCATTCCCAGTCCGCAGCCTTCCAAAAGTATACTTGCTATGGCCGTAACGATCATAAAATACGAAATGAAACAGGAAATTTCCACATGCAAAAGGCACTGGATTCCTCCTAAAATGCTCATGATGATTATTCATATCTTGTCTTGAGTTAATGTTGTAAATTATAGCAAAAGGAGAATTATATGTATAATACATATAAAATAGAAAATCCATATATTATTTATATCATTTATAGTTATGCCTATTCCTGATCCTTGGTAACATCCATGCCAAACAACCACTGCCTGGTATCTGATATTAGCAAAGTGCATGTAATAAGACATTATCAATTTTATAAACCAAAACGCCTGCTCAAATTTGAACAGGCGTTTTGGTTTGTGCCCAAGACTTATATATGAAAAGCAATTATTTATTTTCCGTAATCATTCTAACGAAATTGCGGGCTGCTGCCGATAAATTACGATTGCGCATCCATATAATATATGGCGTCAGCCGGGAACCCGGCTTGGTAATTTCTTTGTAGATGAGGCCATCTCCAAACTTCGAGCGGGTAATTGTTTTTGGCACAATGGCCACACCAAGTCCGGTATTGGCCAGTAACAACATGGAGCGCACGTCATCATGAATGCACACGATCTGTGGTTCCAGTTTATTTTCCTGATAATACACCAGGAGCCTTTCACTCCTGCGATGGACAATTAACGGTTTTTTAGCCAGTTCGGTAAGACTCGCGTCAGATCTGGAAGGTTGATCATCCCACTTATTGGTCATAGCTGCCATCAAAGGCTCCGCAGGCATTGGTATTGCTTCATAAAGTTCCGTATTGAATGGTGGCAGTATAACTCCCAGTTCAATAACACCATTGGTTAACAAAGAAACTATATTATGACCCACATCTTCACAGATACGGAACTGGATATTCGGATACCGGAGATTATATTCAGCGATCTGTTCAGATAAAAACGTTGCCCCCCATGAGGTAGCCGAACCAATAGACAATGTGCCTGTTCCCCCATTACAGACATCCTGCAGCTCCTTTTCGACTGTTTTAACTAATTCGAAAATTTGTTCACCACGGGTACGCAGTGTACGACCGGCTTCGGTTAACTGAATATTTCGCCCCACCTTCTGCAAGAGCTGCACGCCCAAATCCTGCTCCAATACTTTTAGCTGGTGGCTTAACGGTGGCTGCGCTATATTTAATCTTTTTGCCGCTTTGGTAATGTGTCCTTCTTCAGCAACAGTAAGAAAATATTGCAGCTTCTTTAAATCCAACATATTATGCCACCGCTCCTTTACTCATTCATATATTTCTTTATCTTAATCATCATTTTTCCCATATTATCTATAAATTGATTTACTGCAAATTAAAGTCCTGTTGCCATAATTCAATGACAAAACTCTTTTGTTTACTGCGTTGGTTAGTTACTGGTATCGGTTGGGGGAATCATCTTTTTTTATTATCCTGTCTCTAAATACGACCGTCCAATAACGGTAAAAATTCTCCCTACCGGGTATTTATTACCCGTTTTTTTATTGCCAGTTTAGTAATCAGTCGCAGCAGCAACCCAAGAAAAACCCGGATTATCGCTAAAAAGGGGCCGTAATAAGCATACAGCTCAAGTTGGCACAAATATTGCTATTATAAGGGGTGTATATATATTATGGAGGAGGATACTGATGAATCTGCCAGTCGCAAATAAACAACGTGTGTATTTTCTTGATAACCTAAAAGCTTTTATTATTCTATTAATGGTTGTGTTTCATGTTGCTATGGGGTATACCACCTGGGATCTTAAATGGTGGACTGTAAACGATGTCCAAAAGCACTCGTTCTTTGATTTTTTCATATTAGGAACAGACGTATATATTATGCCTATCATGTTCCTGGTCGCAGGCTATTTCGCCCCTATCGTTTTGTTGAAAAAAGGAATATCGGGCTTTTGGCAGGGTAAACTCAAACGTATTGTTGTTCCTTGGGTTGGCGGAGTGCTGTTCTTGGCTCCCTTTGTTGCCTATAGTACTTTTTACAGCCGAATGGACACACCGCCCAACTATTTTTCCTTCTGGGCAACCGGCTTCTGGGGGCCCTATTACCAACAGGCACAATACTGGTTCCTCGGCGTATTAGCCCTGTTCTTTTTATTGCTAACAATTGCCTATCAGATCAATCCTGCCTATTTTAAAAAGTCAAATCAACCAGCTACTCCTTCGTTATGGTTTTTCCCGGCCTTTGCTTTGTTTACTGCAGCATCCTTTTTTATTGCTAATTTGTTCTTTTGGAATGATGCCTGGGTAAATGTTAAATTTTTATTCATGCTTCAGCCAGTCCGCTTTATCTTGCATTTATGTTATTTCGGCCTAGGGGTATATGCGTGGAAGTATTCCTGGTTTACCCCTGATGGTTATAGCCCCCGTTTACTTCCCTGGGGCTTGTCCGCCCTTATTATGTTATTTGTTTTTCTGGCGTACCGCGTTACCTTTACGCTTATGCCTGATGTCCCGATCGTCGCCAAAGTTGGTCATGCCCTTACCCACGCTACCCTTGCTCTAACGGCCACCTTGGCTTTAATTGCCCTATTCCAACGTTTTTTTGATAGCAATGCCTACTTATGGCGCAGGCTTGCCGCTAATTCTTATATTATCTTTTTTATTCACCAATGTGTACTTATCCCCATCGGCTGCGCCGTGCAAAAAATGCAAATCAATGTCTGGGTAAAATACCTTGGCGTATCGCTTGTCACCGTGCTCCTATGTTTCTTAATTGCCGAGTATGTAATTACCTATCTGCTGTCTTTCGGAAAACAAAGCTCAAACACCAGCACACAACTTCCCAAGTAAAGAGGCGGAGGCCGTTAAACCCATCTCAACGTTGCCGCCTATCTATTTAAATAATGCCAACAGCCCGGGCAATTCCGTAGGACAGCAATGCGCCAATGAACGGACCTACTACGGGAATCCAGGCGTAGCTCCAGTCTGAATCACCTTTGCCTGCAATAGGCAAAACAGCATGGGCCAGCCGCGGCCCTAAATCACGGGCCGGATTAATAGCATACCCAGTCGTACCACCTAGACTCAGCCCAATCGACCATACTAAAATCCCGACTAAATAAGCACCTATTCCCGGCGGAAAGCTCCCCAGATTTCTTGAGAACATGGCAAACACCGGTACAATCAACATAACGGTGCCCATAATTTCGGAAAATAGGTTGGCTCCCGTTTGGCGAATGGCCGGCCCAGTTGAAAATACCACCAAAATCAGACTATCTTCCGTTTCCGCCCAATGAGGCCAGAAATGAAGCCAAATCAAGCAGGCTCCGACAAACCCTCCGGCAATTTGACAAAGCATAATTACCACAGCCTGAGCAGGCTGATAAATACCCATCAGCAGTTTTGCCAGCGTTACGGCCGGATTGATATCCGCCTGGGAAGAACCGGTGGCAATTGCACAAAATATGCCGATCATTACGGCAAAAGCCCAGCCGGCAGTAATCACCATCCAACCGCTGCCTTCCGCTTTCGTCCGGCGCAAAACGACATTAGCTATAACACCATTCCCCAATATAATCATGATCATCGTACCAAAAAACTCACCAAAATATTCCGTCATATTTTAAAATTCCCCTTTCAAGTAGCCCGCTCAGCAGCCCCTGTCATTTATCAACTCCATATTTTTGGACCTTAGCTGCCACTGTTTTACGGGTAATTCCCAAGGCCTTTCCGACAGCGGTATAGCTTCCGTACCGCTCCAAAGCAGCTTTAATGATATGTTTTTCGTAATCGGCCAGGGAAAATAATTCTCCCTGCATGATTGCCCCATAAAGATCGTCGGCCTCAACATTCAAACTGGACATATCTTTGCAATAACAGCACTCCGGTATGTCCTCCAGTTCAAGATAAAGACTGTCGGTCAACGCTACCATTCTTTCCATAATATTTTGCAGCTCCCGAACATTTCCCGGCCAATCGTAGCAGATAAGAACATCCATGGCAGCTTTTTTAATACCAATAACCTGCTTGCCAAATTCCCGATTAAATTTTTTCAGAAAATGATCCACTAAAAGGGGGATATCCTCTTTTCTTTCGTTAAGCGACGGCAAGTGTATGGGAATGACATTCAACCGGTAATACAAATCTTCCCTAAACAGTCCCTCTTTGACGATTTGTCCCAGGTCCCGGTTGGTAGCGGCAATAATCCTTGCGTCAACTCGAATTGTTTCCTCGCCGCCTACCCGTTCAAAGCAACCGTTTTGCAGCACCCTTAACAGCTTTGTTTGCATACTTAATTCCATCTCGCCGATTTCATCCAAAAAAATCGTTCCGTTATGTGCCTGCTCAAACTTGCCAAGCTTCCGTTTTACAGCGCCGGTAAAGGCTCCTTTTTCATGTCCAAACATTTCACTTTCTATTAAGGTTTCCGGAATAGCGGCACAGTTTATCCGCACAAAGGCTCCCTGCGCCCGGGAACTGGCCTGATGAATACCTTCGGCGACCAGCTCCTTGCCGGTGCCGCTTTTGCCACAGATAAGTACTGTCGATTGAACATTAGCCGCCTTAGCGGCTACTTCCAATGAGTCCAGCACTTTGGGACTCATCCCAATAAACCTTTCAAAAGCTTTGCCATGCTTTATGGACCGAATCTTCTTCTGTTCAATCGATTCACTCCGCATCCGCTCCGAGTACCAGCCAGACTCTTTTTTCTCGCTTAACCGTTGTTCCAAATACTTGACCTTATCCATGGCCCACTGCAACTGTTCTTTTACCGTGCTTATATCCTGCTCATCTCTCACCAGCAGAACAGCGCCGCCCACTCCCTTTTCCGGGTGCAAAGGTATAATGTCAATTACCGTACAGCCATTCGTCCTGGGATTATTGCTATAACTAAATGACAGCCTGGTAGAAAGGATTGCCGCGAAATTGACACCCCGTGGTAAAAACTTGTCAATATGCTGTCCGATCATATGGCTAAGGTTCATCGTCTCTAACTGACACGAATTTACATACACAATATACCCGTTTTCATCTATAATACCGATTCCGTAAGGTAAAGCCTCCAAAATCAAACTCTCTTTTTCAGATAAAACATTTCTTGCAACAAAATCCCCCGTCATGGTGTCAATCCCTCCGGTACTGCAATAAAGTGAATAACCTTCGCAGTTTATCCTGGTCCCGTAACTTAGCTACATACACCGTAGTACATCTTTTAATCTAATTTCAAAGCCAAATTGCCGTAATCCTTCCTTACCATGTATTTTTATGTAATTTTCTGATTTCCTTGCTCCTTTTAAAGGAGTCGAAATATCAGGCGATATTGCCGGTTATAGTAAATAATCCGTCTCATTAAACCAATTATAACAATTGATCCTACCCATGAGTAAGACTAGGGTAGGATCAATTGTATAGTGGTATGTGAACAAACAACATATTAGTATCCAATCTATTGCACCTTTTAAACTAAAAATACCTCCACGCCCATCCGGCGTATTTTTTCAATCATATGTAAATCAGCCTGCTTATCCGTAACCAGCATATCTACATCACTAATATCACAGGCCTTGACAAAATATTCTTTGCCGATCTTAGTGTGGTCTACAGCAATTACTTTCTTCTTAGCCTTTTTTATTAATACTTTTTTAATTTGAGCATCATCGATATCAGGTCCGGTTAATCCACTTTCCATATTTAATCCACCTACGCCCAAAAAGGCAATATCCAATTGAAAATTACTGATAAATTCCAAGGCCAGTTGGCCGTAAAATCCTTTTTTAGCGGCGATATATACGCCAGGTACAGAAATCAATTGAATGTCCTTCGCATTAGCCAGCACATTCATGACTGCCAGTGAATGGGACAATACCACGATATTCTTTTTATCCAGCACCGCTTCAGCGATGCTCTTGGGAGTTGAGCCGCAGTCGATATAAACCGAGTTTCCTTCTTTGATAAGTTCGGAACAAAAAGCCGCAATGTGACTTTTCTCTGTTAGCAATCTTTTTTCCCGTACCATGACAGAGCTTATGGCGGCTGTTCCCTCATTGAGAACCGCACCTCCGTGCAGCAAGGTTACGATGCCTTGCTCTGCCAGCCGATTCAAATCCCGTCTTATGGTGACCGAAGAAACATCCAATTGCGCGGCTAATTTAGAAATACTTACGGATTTATTCTTTTGAAGTTCTTCTAACACATTTCTCCGCCTGTTTTTCGTCTGCATGACGGGCACCATCCAATTTGAATATTCTGATAAATGTTGTTTTGCCTGATAACTTGACTACTTTATTATATACAAATATCAAAAAGCAGGAAATACCTATCTTTTACAAACTAAATCCACGCTTAGGGAATTGATCTTGATTTTGCTCTTTTATAAAATGAGAGTGTAAAGGAAATTTCTTTTAACATCATTATGAATGGTGCGCATCATTCATCTGGGGAGTAAGGAAAATGAATATGCTGTTAGTTTCTAATGGGACCTTAGCTGCATCACTCATAGAATCTATGCATAACTTCTTTTCAAAACCGGACATCCACTCGATATGTTTTCAGTATGGCAATACCGGAGCCGCCAGGGTTGAGTTGAAGCAATATTTTATAGAACGCATGAACAATAAAGATAAGTCGTTCATTATTCTCTGCGATATATTTGGCAATACAGCTTTCAACGAAACGATTCTACTATTGCACGAACTGGGCATACAGAAACAGGCTATAATTATTTGCGGTATGAATCTGCCCATGGTTTTCAAATTATACGGCTTAAAGGACTATTCCGATATCGAGCTATGCCGTTCGATTTATGAACAATCGGAGGATCGGGGAATCCTCCTATGCAATCCTGCCGAATTTTTAGAACAGGTACACGGGGAATTAGATTGCAGTTAGCGATACAGGAGTAAAAATTGTTTAAAGGAGCATAAAAAAATGGAGCGCCACCATGCTCCAATTTTTTATTGCTTGTGCTTGCTATATTAATTTTAAAATATGGCCGCACCATGACAACCACGTATCCGGAACCCTTCGCTACAGAATGATCTCCTGCACCGGCATGCGCAGGCTGACCGGACGGGGATATTGATCAACATACCCGACACGCAGCAATACTTGCACCGCGCCGTGAATGCCTAACGTCGCCGGCAGCTCCATGGCGGTAACTGTCTCCTCTAACGCCTGGGTCATGGGATGAAGTGCTATGTTCCTTTCCCTCATGGTGAGCCAGATTCGTTGCAGTTCCCGTCCGGTTTGAATTAACTCAGGAATGGTGGTGTCTTTACTGGTAAGGACCAACCACCCGCTGCCGCCAGCCACTTGTTCTTTTATTTTTCTGATGGTTGCGTCGCGGAATTCCTTTTCCAGTACCGATTGGCGCGTATAAAAATTTTTCACATACCAGCGTGACATCCCTTCAATTTCCATAGTCTCCGGAGTCAGTCCATTTCTATAGCGCCGGCTTTCCTGGCTGGACCAGCGAATCCATTCTGCCAATTCCTGTTGAGCGGGGTCACGATAGGCCTGCCATTCATTCGCCAGGACAGTACCTTCCGCCAGGACCTTGCCTTCCCTTGTGTTTCTTGGATAATAAAGTGCCTTACCTTGATACGCTCCGGTCATTAACTCAATATCCTCACTACTTAGCGCTTTTGTTAGAAAATGACTTCGCAACGTCCTGCGTGATTCAATCTGTGAAAGACGAGACTCGCCAAGATAGCCGGTCTTATGTAAGGTTACACCAGCAATTTCCGGGTCCTTTGTACTTTGGGCGATAATTTGGATGTCAGCTTCATAGCCTTTGCTGCCTGCCGCCGTTACCAGGTTTTCCAGGAAGGCTCCGATGGAGATCATCGTTTCCCGGTTTTCCGGATCAACAACAGGCAGCCAGCGGGAAGCAGCAGTACCGATTATCCAGTGATAACTGCTAATTACCCTTACTGTCCAGGGTTGTGTATTATGCCCGCTGGGCGCCAATGCGGCGTAATATAACAAATCAGCCAGCTCCGGTTCCAGACCCGCTGGATAATTAACAGGTTTCTCCCGTTCAATTGGCTGTAGCTGTTCCAGTGAATTATATAGGGAAAAACCTCCTGCTAGTGCAAGAGCACTGCCGCTGTAAGCAATAAACTGCCTTCTGTTCATGAGTCTGCCTCCTAACCGGGGAATGCATATCATATAGCTTCCTTTTCCCCGCTTTGATTAACCTTTTAAGGCCCCGTTCATCACGGCTTGTTAGCCGGACCGTAGCATAAGTTTACTTCACTTTTATATGATTAGTTTTAAGAAACTAACTATTTTTTTTATATAAACCCGCTTAGTCGCGGGTCATCTGATTTATCACTTTATTTAAAAGAAACGTAAAGGTGCTTTGCTCTTCCTCATCCAGCATAGCTAAAATAGAAGCGGCAAACTGGCGATAGCCCTTGTCTTCCAGTTTAATTACTTCCTTGCCCTTTTGGGTCAGGCTGACATACACAACACGCAAATCGTCCTTGGATATGATTTTTTCAATATAACCGCACTGTAAAAGCTTATTAACCGTTACGGTAACGGTAGATTTTTGTACACCAAACAGATCGGCCAGTTCCGTGATTGTGACATTAGCCCGTTCGCTGATTACATGCAGATAATGCAATTGGGTTATTGACAAATTGAACAGCTCTTTCGAGTCCGGCGTATCTTCCTTATAGCGGCGCATGCTCTCCCGCATTGATTCCGATATGATGTTGATTCCCTTAACAATGACTTCCTCTTGCTGCATAAAGATACCTCTCAACTAGTTAGTTTTACACAACTAATATAATCCTACCCTTACTTTTTGTCAAGCTTGCATTCTTCACACATAAAAAATTAAAATAACTTTTTTACTACAATTTCGTACTACACCGGCGAACTGGTTTCTCATTCCCATTCGTTCGGCATATTTTCAAAAATAACATATCCACCACCCAAAACAGCAATATTGTTGAACTAAATTTTCCACCGGCAGGAAGACCAAACGGTGTAGCGGGAATATATAAATGATGCTCATCATGTGGAGTCATACATTGTTCATAACAGAAAGAGCTGATTATTGTGAACCTAGCCATCGTATTTACCCTCTTCTTTGCTTCCCTGCTCTTTAGCGTTTACCAGGGAATCGCTATACTTTATCCGCTTCTCCTGGGCCTCATCTGCTTCCTGCTACTATCCCGCCGCCGGGGCTATCCCCTTTCCCATTTGCTGGCCATGATGCTGAACGGCTCGAAGCAGTCCCTACTTGTAATCAAAATCTTTGTACTGATTGGTGTCCTGACTGCCGTCTGGAGAGCTTGCGGAACTATTTCGTTCATCGTCTATTATGGAATCGCTTTTATCAGTGCAAAGTACTTTCTATTATCTGCTTTTCTGTTGTGCTGCCTGGTTTCCTTCCTGCTGGGAACCTCCTTCGGTACTGTGGGCACGATCGGTATTGTGCTTATGGTTTTAGCCAAAAGCGGCCAGGTGGACGTCAACATGACGGCAGGAGCTATCATTGCCGGCGCTTATTTTGGTGATCGTTGTTCTCCCATGTCCTCAAGCGCCAACCTGATAGCCGTATTAACCAATACCGACCTATACATAAACGTAAAAAACATGCTGAAAACCTCATGGCTGCCCTTTGCGCTATCCGTCATTGGCTATCTGTATTTATCCCGTTTTAATCCCCTCACTGTTTACGATAATACAATGGCCCAGGAGATAGTCACAGCTTTTAATTTGGACATGGTGGTACTGTTTCCCGCCATCATTATCCTTCTCCTGGCCTTTTGGCGGGTTGATGTGAAACGGTCCATGACCATCAGCATTATAGCCGGTATTTTAATTGGCTACTTTGTTCAGGGTATTTCTCTTTTCCCCATGCTGAAATATATAATCTTAGGTTACAGTATGGAGAAAAACGGCTTCTTTGCCGATATCATCCAAGGCGGCGGCCTGGTCTCCATGGTAAAAGTTTCACTCATTGTGCTGATTTCTTCCGCTTACTCAGGCATTTTTAAAGGTACCGGCCTCTTGAATGACCTGGAAGAGCTTTTTGAGAAACTTAGCAAAAAAGTACAGGTATACCCGACGCTTATTCTGTCCAGCCTGGCAGCGGCCGCTTTCAGTTGCAATCAAACCCTGGCTGTTATGCTTACCCATCAATTTTCCGGTAAAAGTTATGAAGTCAGGCGCTTGAGCAGATATCGACTGGCGGTTGACCTGGAGAATACAGTTATTTTAATCTCTGTTTTAATTCCGTGGAATATTGCCGGAGCTTTTCCTGCGGCAGCATTATCGGCGGATGCCGGCTTCATACTCTATGCGTTCTACCTGTATCTCGTTCCCCTGACTAATTTATTTATATCCAAGCCTTCGGCCGCTAAAGCAACTGACAGTATCGCCCCAAATGCCGGAAATAACAAAGAGACCTAAACCATACTGCAATTGGTTTAGGTCTCTCTTTTGCGTTAACCCGGATTAGCGATGATCGGACGAGTGAGGCTGTCCGTTCTCAACCACTTCAACCTTGTCTGAAGAATTGCCAACAGCGTCCGCAAATTGCTTGATCGTTCGCCGCATCTGTTCCTGATAATACCCTGTCAAGGCCAGCATCTCGGTATTCATAAGGAAATCCACTTGTTTCTCCTTTTGTCCGTTTGTCGCCTTTCCCACGCCACCGGTAGAACCATCACTTGCCGTTGTTCCAACCTGGCCGGTCTCCTGATTGGCTTCCTTGGTGCCATCCGCTGCTTGCTTGTCTTTCTTATCTGTTTTTTCTTCCGAACTCTCACCAATTAAAATTTTCATATTTTTCCCGATTACCAAATAAGTGTATACCCGGCCGCCCTCTTTAACGGTAAGATACTTCCAGCCGCCGGAAGAACTGCTGTCTGTCGCCGACGACTGGCTTTGGTTCCCATAACTAGCCTGATTTTGGGTTAATGCCGAAATACCCTGTATGTCCATATCGCTCTCACACTTCTCCCTGATTTTTACATTCTAATTTATTTATCGTAGTTTCTAAAGAATTCTTAAATATTCTTTCATCTGTACCAATTTTCAGGTAACCCGGATTAGATTAAAATTAATTTTTATCTCTTTTATGCTTTTTAGAATAATATTCTTTATTTACAGTATAATAAAGAATATTATTCTCATTTTATGTAAATATACAGAAACTTATTCTTTACTATCTTTTAATGTCAGAATTATAATTAATCCAAGGCGGTGATATTCTTGGATACGATAGACAAAAAAATTCTTTCCTTATTACAATCCAATGCCAGAATGTCGAATGCGGACATTGCCCGAGAAATTAAACTGGCTCCTTCGGCAACGCTGTCCCGCATACGCAAGCTGGAAGAAGAGGGCGTCATCCTCGGCTATGAGGCGCGGCTCAATCCTCATGTACTGGGAGCCGACATGCTTGCTTTTGTTTTGGTCAAAGTAACCGGCGACAAAGATATTGAAGCTGACCTGGCGGCTATCCCCGGCGCGCAGGAAATACATAATATTGCCGGCGACGATTGCTATTTGCTTAAAATCCGGACGAAAAATACCGAAGCCCTAAGTAAATTATTAAAAGAAAAGGTACGGGGCGAGTCCATATCCACCAAGACAATTATTGTTCTTACTACCTTAAAGGAGACCGGTCAGCTGTCTTATAAATGTTAGTTAGGAGAATACAACCATGAATGTTTTTAGATCACTTTCCTATCCCATTTTATTGGCTTTACTGGCAGTTTACTTTGCCTGGGGCGGAACCTATCTGGCCATGCGTATTGCTGTGGAAACCATGCCTCCCTTTCTGTTGGCAGGCATCCGCTTCATCACAGCCGGACTGTTGCTATATTTATGGGAAATGCTCAAAGGCACCAAAACGCCAACAAAATACCACTGGCGCAACGCTGCTATCAGTGGCGGCATGATGCTGTTAGGCGGCAATGCCTTGGTCGCCTGGGCTGAGCAAACGGTTCCCTCCGGCATTGCCGCGCTCATCGTGGCCACCGTGCCCTTATGGATGACCTTATTCGCCTGGTTGAGGTACGGAGAGTCCAAGCCGACTCTGCATATTCTTGCCGGCTTGGGACTGGGCTTTCTGGGACAAATCCTGCTAATAAGCAACTCGTGGAATAGTCCCGGCTATCACACTGCTCCACTTACGGGCTATCTTGTTTTGACTTTGGCCGCGCTGTTCTGGGCGGCAGGTTCCGTCTATTCCCGCAAGGCCCAGTTGCCGGCTTCTTCCTTTATGTCTATAGCGCTTCAGAATATTGCCGGCGGCGGCTTATGCCTGCTGGTTGGCCTGTTGGCCGGTGAACCGGCAAAATTGCAGTGGGCCAGTCTTTCCCTTCCGTCTCTGCTGGCTTTAGCCTATTTAATTTTCATCGGTTCACTGATCGGCTTTAGCGCCTATATCTGGGTACTGAAAAAGGCCGAGCCTTCCCTCGTTTCTACCTATGCCTACGTCAATCCATTAGTGGCTGTATTTCTGGGCTATGTTTTTGCCGACGAGCCACTCACGGCACATATCGCCCTGGCCGCCGGCATAATCGTACTGGCCGTCATCTTAATTACCAAAACACCCAAACCGGCAAACCGGCCCTCCCGCAGCACCGGCTGCCCGTTTTCCGGCCTGGACGGTGAGGGAATATAGTCCATTCCCATATTGTGAATTGTAATGTTATTTTAGTTCATTGAAATAACCACAATCGAAACTATGACAGCAATCTGCCCTTCAGCGAAAGAAATGTCAAGCGGTAGGCTTATACATCTATATTGGGGTCTACCGCTACAAAGAAGAAGGACCGCAGAAACCTTTTCTTGAAAAGTCCCTTGCGATCCCTCTTTTTCTTTTTATCTCTAACAATTTTCTATTTCACTCTGTGTGCATCCCCGCCGGTCAGGTGCGTTTCGGTATATTTAGTAGGGAGTTCAACTTGTCCGGAACGCTTCAATTCTTGGTACAAGGTTTCCCGTTGCTCCTCAGTCAGCTTTAGAACTTCGGGGTTAACTTCCGTCCATTCTTCCATATGGCTCTTGGGCATATCGCACCTCCTCCTTAATACTACATTTATTATGTCCAATATTATATCCAAAGGCATATGAAAATCCTGACAAAAATTTGTAATAACAAAAGAGCGGCACTTCCCTAATGGGAAACCGCTCTTTGCTATTGTTTCATATAAACCAATGCCTTGTCGCGCACTTGGGACAATTCGCAATATAAGTTTTTACCGGGGCATAAGGTTGCGTTCAAGTCCCGGTGGCCCCGTACGCTGCGATTATCCGGGGAAAGCTGATAGGTGTGGCTCAAAGCCGCCACCAGCCTGGCGGCTTTGTCAAGCTGAATGTCGGTAGGCGCAATTTCTTCAAAATTGCCGTCCAGCACAATGCCAATAGAGGCTTGATTAAAGCCATATGTATGGGCCCCTACGGTATCTCTGGGACGCCCCCGTTCTATCGTACCATCCTGGTGGACAACGTAGTGGTAACCAATTCCCGACCAGCCGTTGCGCAAGTGAAAGCGGTGGATTTCTGCCGCCGACTCGGCGGCGGCGCCCATGCCAACATGGTGGATCACAATCAAATCTGTGACTTCCCTGGTCGCCAGAGGACCAAAGGCCAGATTAGTCTCCTGAATGTCTAAATCTCTTTCTTTAATAGCCGTCGGACCACTGAAGCTTCCCGCGTCAATCCTCAGACGGCTCCTGCCGGCGCGAAGCACCGACGGAATCAGGGCATACCGCAGCTCTGGCAAAACCGCCTGGTTCCTGGCAATCAGCCGGACAGAGCAATCCTGCGCATTGACTGCTTTCACTTCTACCTGCTTAATATATGGATTGTCGTATTTCATTGCCCCGGCGAAATCACCGGGCTGGCAGTTTTTTATCAAAAACAGGAAACCAACGGAAGACTGCTGCGGAATAATTTCAGGAATACTCGAGATCAACAGCTCGAACCGGAAATAATTTTGATTGCTGCCGTCCGGGTTCTCCAGCCCAGCCTGGACACTTAACAGCTTAGCCGGCTGCTCTTTAGCCAAAACCTTATATATATCCAACAAATTTTGTCCGAACCAAAAGGCTGTACATGCGCCAAAAGTACTTTGCAGAAATTTTCTCCGATTCATCTAATAAACCACCAATTCTATGTTACTTTATTCCATTCTATTTCGCTCTGATTTTCCATATCCCTGTCAGCGCTAAACAGGTAAAAAATAGTAATGCAACAAAAAAATAACCGCTGATACAGTATAATCAGCGGTTATTAGTCCTGCTAACAGGGTAAACGGCGAATCACGGCAAACCACATTTTGGGTCCTCCTGCCGGAAAGGCTTCGGAATGTTCGGCCAAAAACGCCGGATTGATTTCACCAACGACTTGCTGGATCGACTCAACCTCCCAGCCATCCGCAAAAATATCGGACAACTCCTGCCTGGAAACGCCCCCTTCCGGAGCCTCTTCGGTAAAACTCAGTAAGAAAAGTCTTCCGCCCGGCTTTAACACATGGGCCAATCCCTGCACATACAGTTTTTGCTCCTGCTTCTGTTCCGCTCCCGTATATACATGAAACAGACCACTGTCAATCACGCTGGAAAAACGTTCGTCCCAATTGACCAGCGTCATTGCGTCTTTCACCAAAAAACGTACGGATAAATCCTTGCCGACGGCCTTTGCCTGAGCCAGTTGAATCGCTTTTTCCACAAAATCAATCCCGGTAACATCAAGTCCCTTAGCGGCAAAGAAGATTGACGTACTGCCAGTACCGCAGCCAACATCAAGCACGGGGCTTTCGATTTGGTCGCTCACCGTTAAAAAAGGCGTCTGGGGTCTGCCAATGTCCCAGGGAGGAGCCGCCTGATAGTGTTCCACAAAGCCTTCATGAGCTGAGCTATAGTTCTTCATTGCCTCTGGATCGTATTTCATAATTTTTCACTCCTTCATAAAGTAATAGCTGGAGAAAAAATAAATCAGCCTGTTAAAACCGTTCTCGTGGCCATTCGCCGAATCTTCTACGGCGATCATCAAAGTCATGCGGGTGCTGCCAATGCTCAGGAAACTCCTCTGGCTCACAGGCAACTGTTTTTTGCAGCGCACCAATGACCCGCTCCAGATAACCGGCCAGCACTTCCTGTTCCTCCTGGTTTAAGCACTGAAACATATCGTCGGCAGCAAGCTCTCTGGCCCGCCGCTCCTCGCTTGCCGCAGCGGCTGCCGCTCCTTCGGCGGTTAACTGAATTTCCATGGCCCGCCGGTCTTCAGTGGAAGGCGTCCGGCGAATATAACCATTCGACTCCAGCTTAGCCAGCAGCTCTCCCATCGATTGCGGTCTTATACCAAGTAAATAGGAAAGTTTCTTTTGACTCATTTCCGGCTGCAGCTTAAGCAACGCCAAAATTCTGCCCTGACCGCGAAACGGATCATGGTGCTGACTGGCTCCCATTTGATGGTGTTTCTGCATAAACAAGCGGCTAAGCAGGATAAACTTTTCCGTCAAATTGTAACTTGTTTTCTCCATTGTACTCATCCTTTTTAGATTTTATTAAGGTACCTTATATATATAATACAGGTACCTTAATAAAATGTCAATCTGTTATTTACTGCCAAATACCCCTACTTTTCCCGTCAAGAATGCCGTCACCTGAGCTCAGGACAGCGGTGACGGCATTATTTGTGCCATTTTATTATTCCTGTGTTTTTGCTTGCTTACCTGAAGAAAAATTTCTCGAGATGCCGGCAGGTTTGAAGCACCGTTTAGATCAAACGGTATTTTCTAAGCAGTTCTTCCAGCACCGTACCCGAGATTTTCCGCAACATTTTTTTCTCCATTACGTGCAATAAGAAAGGCAGCTTTATGTCAGTCAGTTTTCTGCCGTCCATCATCTTAGACATCGCGTCCAACAAGACCCGGACATCGTAGCAGGAAGCAAAAACCTCCGGTACCCCCCTGTCCACATCCAGCAGCGTATACACTGCCTCCATGGCCGTCCGCACAGAATACTCGGTGGTAAATACAGTATCGCGCACCGTATCGGCAAACTGTCCGATAAAGGCAAAATTCACACTGCCCTCCGGTACTAC
Organism: Propionispora hippei DSM 15287; assembly: GCF_900141835.1. NCBI lineage: Bacteria > Bacillati > Bacillota > Negativicutes > Selenomonadales > Sporomusaceae > Propionispora > Propionispora hippei. The sequence continues at coordinate 93,623 of NZ_FQZD01000013.1, forward strand.
CTTCGGCCTGTCGCCCGCCTTCCGGGGCATGAAGAAGGCGGTAATATACGGCATCATACAGGGAATACAATGGGCCGAACGGGCAGCCAAATCGGCAATCTGCTGTTCCGGTACTCCCAGGTGGTACAGCCATTCCTCTACAATCTCCCTGCCGGTACATTCTCTCATCGGTTTTTTGATGTAATTGCCGGGAACATCGGTAAATAAGCCGTAAAGCCAGATAACCAGTTGTTCTTTAGGCTGCTCCTTAAAGTGGGGCTGACGGTTTAAGGTATAGCTCATCAGCCAGTTTGAGTCCTTTACGGTAATAATCCCGCCGGTAACAACCCTGCCGCTAAAAGGATCACGCTTGGCTATTTTCTGAATATAAGGAGGAATCCGGTCATCAAGAGTGGTAATAGTGGCCGATTCCCAGTTGGTGGCTTTTATATCGGTGCAAAAGACATCTGGGTTTCCAAACGCCGGGTCCTGCCGGGCAATACGGCGCCAAAGTTCCCAACAGCCTCCGGTAGCTGTATTCAGTCTGGGCGCATAGTGATCATCGCCATAGGTAGAGTTTTCCGTACAGCTCCCGTTAGTAATAAAGACCAGATCATTTTCCGTCAATTCGATGACTTCTTCCCGGTCATCACGCTGATAGAGAATTTTACCGGCTGTCTTTTTGGTGCCGCAGATGTCAAAAATTACATTGACGACTCTGCTGTTATAGTGAAACTGCACCCCATGGGCGGCGAGATAGGAAACCAACGGGCGAATCAATGATTCATACTGATTGTATTTAGTGAACTTCAAGGCTGAGAAGTCGGGAAGACCGCCAATATGATGAATAAAACGCTGAAGGTACAGCTTCATTTCCAAGGCACTGTGCCACTCTTCAAAAGCAAACATGGTCCGCCAATAGAGCCAGAAATGGGAGCTAAAAAATTCGTCCGTAAAAACGTCGCATATTTTCAAATCATACAAATTCTCGTCGCTGGTCATAAAGACTTTCATAATTTCCAGCGCAGCCTTTTCACTTAAGCCGAATTTCCCGTCCGTATGAGCATCCTGCCCGCGCTTTTCCGTCACTCGCATGAGCGAATAATTAGGGTCCCGCTTGTTCAGCCAATAAAATTCGTCCAACACCGATATGCCTTCCGTCTCCAGCGAAGGAATCGACCGGAACAGGTCCCACAGACATTCAAAATGGTTCTCCATCTCGCGACCGCCGCGGATGATAAACCCTTTCTGGCTGTCATGAATTCCGTCGCAGGCACCGCCGGCAATCGGAAGCTCTTCCAGAATATGAATACGATCCCCTTGCAGCTGTCCGTCCCGGATCAGAAAGCAGGCGGCCGCTAAAGAAGCCAACCCGGAACCGACAAGATAGGCCGACTTATCATCCACACCCACCGGTTTCTGAGGCCGGGCAAAGGCCTCATAATTTCCACTGCTATAATACAAGCTGCATCCTTCCCTTCTTCATTCACTCAGATTGAGTCATCAGTTCTCGCGCGACCAGACAAAACTCCATCGTAAACCACACTGTAAATAATCGGAAATTCATTACATTGTGCAAGCTAGCTATTGCTACTGTTCATTATGTGCAGTTTGAAGGAAAATATTTAACCCTGTCACAGGAACCCCTGCACCGTACTATTTTTATCCGTTCCGCCCCCGAGGATAAGAAATTCATTCCTTCTCATCAATAAAATCAAATAACCCCTGCCGGATTTCTTAAAATCCAGCAGGGGTTATTTTCCCGGTACCTATTCTGCCTGTACAAACCGCTCCGGATAAGTCCAGCCGCATTGTTTGCCCCAGGTTTCCAAAACGGCAAACACCGGCAGCAGCCCTTTTCCCAGCTCGGTCAACGAATATTCAACCCTTGGCGGGATCTCGTTGTACTGATGCCTGTTAATGACACCGGCTTCCTCCAGTTCCTGCAAGGTCTGAGCCAGCATGACATTGGAAATGCCGTTTAGCTGACGCCTCAGCTCATTAAACCGGATTACCTCCTGTTTGGCTACTTGCCAGATGACATGCATCTTCCATTTTCCACTTAGTAACTCGATGGTATATTCAATGGGACAGGGTATCGACGAGAGTTCACGTCTTTTCATAATAACCTCCGCTCAGTAATTTCAAGTAAGTTTTTATTAAGTATGTAATAAAAACTTTAGTACTTGTTCACTTCTTATCACCATGCTAGTATTATAACCAATTAGACATATATTGTAAATATGAGGAGTTGGTTATTGTGAAAATTGCGTTAATCGGAGCCACAGGTTTTGTCGGCTCTCAACTGGTCGGTGAAGCGCTTAGCCGAGGCCATCAGGTGACGGCCATCAGCCGGGACACCAGCAAATTGACCTGCCAGGACGAAAAACTGTTCCCTCTCGCGCTGGATATCAACGATACCGGCGCACTGACCGCTTTATTCAAGCAGCAGGATGTCGTCATCAGCGCGTTTAACTCAGGCTGGAAAAACCCTAATCTCTATGAGGATTATAAGAAAGGCTACGCCTCCATTCTGGCAGCGGCCAAAAACTCCAGGGTAAAACGCATTCTGATTGTAGGCGGCGCGGCAAGTTTGATCCTCCCCTCCGGCGAAAAGGTCTATGACGTACATATCCCGGAGGACTTTAAAACAGCAGTCCGGGGTCCGTTGGAGCTGCTGGAGGAACTGCGTCAGGAAAGGGAACTGAACTGGACCTTTATCAGCCCGGCTCCCAATTTGACCGCCGGCGACAAGACCGGACACTTCCGGCTTGGTAAAGACAATCCGGTCACTGACGAAAAAGGGGAAAGCCGTATTTCGGTGGGTGATCTGGCTGTCGCCATCCTGGATGAAATAGAAGCACCGCAATTTATCCGTCAGCGCTTTACCGCCGGCTATTAAAGGGCGCAGCAGGTCTGCAACAACGAATCCCCCAGCCATAGCTGATCTATGGCTGGGGGATTGTCCTGTACTCAGTTAGATACTTCGGTCCGTTGGCCTTTAGTGATACGCCACGCATCAATCAGGCTGCCGCTTTGCTTAAACGCTTTAACTGTCAGGGAGTTGTTCTCTTCTTCCACGGTCAAATAGTTCGGCTCGTCCTGCGGGTTATAGAAAAAATCGTTCCACTCGCGGGCAATGGAATCAGCATAGGTTTTGCTGCCGCTGCGGCCGGTGGCAACGTAAATGGTTCCCTGGGCCGGACTGTCCGCCGGTGTACCGCCAAACAGCGGCGGCGTATGAGCATACACATGATCATGGGCGGTAAACGCCAGATCGGCATGGTATTGCTCGATAATCGGGGCAAAGGCGGTCTTTATGACTCCATTGCCTGCAGCCTTGTTGTTATAAGGCGCCCGATGTAAAAAAACCAATTTCCATTTTTGCCGTGCAGCCGCCAGATCCTGTTCCAGCCATCGCTTCTGCTGCTCCAGCATGTCCGGCACAAAACGGCCTTCCTCGCCAATCTGGGTATCCAGCATCACAAAATGGATATCACCGTAGTCAAAGGAATACGCCTGTCCCTTCAGTCCCGCCGGTCCATTCAACGGCAGCTTGAACTGGGCGGTAAACAAAGCCGGCATGGCAAGCTTTCCCCCCGGTCCATAGGTTTCGTGATTGCCCACCAGCGGCATGCAGGGTATATTCTCTAACACTCCCTGGCTCGCGTTGAACCAGGCATCCCACTGGCCATAATCTTGTCCCACATCAACCAGATCGCCCATATTGATAAAAAAGGCGGCGTCCTGATTCGCCTGATAGGCCTGCTGCAGGGTGGTGCGCCAGGTATTGTAGTTAATGCTTTGGGAGTCGCCGAAGATCATAAACTTCAACCGCTGGGGCCTGTCCGGTGCCGTAGCAAACTGATGCGGTTCACTCCAGGCTCCTTCACGGCCTACTCGATAGGCATAGCTGCTGCCCGGGTTCAGCCCGGTAAGTGTAGCCGTATGAAGGGTAAGCGTTCCCCAATTGCTCTCCACCTGCTCTACCTGGGCCGGCAGCGTCTGCTTTTCTTCCGCTTTTCCCGGCAGGACGGGCCAGTACTGCACCTGCCCGCCCTGTGTCAAGGCATCGGTTTTCCAGGTAATCGTCTGGGTTGTGCGCGGATCACCGGCCCAGGTAAGCGTAATATGGCTTGGCAAGGCCGCCGCTACTGCCAATTGAACAGAAAATCCGCTACTGACTGCCGAGACTGCCAGCAGCCCTGCCACGAAAGTAAAAATGGTTAATCCTCTGCGCAGGCTCTTTATTATTCTCACAATAAACCTCCCTAAGCTCCCCGAAACACGAATACTAACGCAGGTCCTGCTGAAGGTGCTCCTTGCCATGGTTATAGATAAACAGCGCGGATAGGAACAAAGTACCCAACTCCGCCACAGGCACCGTCAGCCAGATACCTGCCGTTCCCCAGATGAGCGGCAGCAGCAGCAGGCACAGGCCGATTCCCGCCATTCCCTTACTGATCGCAATGACAATGGCGTTCCGGGGCTGACAGATTGCGGTAAAATAGCCGGAAGCAACAATGTTCAAGCCGTTTACCAGGAAAGCGAAAGCGTACAGCTCGGCGCCATACACGGCAAAGGAAAACACCTGCTCATGCTTCGCATCAAGAAAAAGTACGATAATGTCTCCGGCAAAAGTGGAAATAATCGCAAACATTCCGACGCCAATCAGAAATGCCGCCAGGGCGGCCAGCTTTAGCGCTTGTTTCACCCGCTCCATACTGCCCCGGCCGTAGTTATAGCTAAATATAGCGCCCACTCCGTCCGCCAAACCCAGCAAAATGTTATTTGCCATAAACGATAAGTAGCTGATGGCCGTAAAGGCGGCAATCCCCATTTCCCCCACATAGCGCAGCAGCGTAAGGTTAAACAGAAAAGTGGTTACGCCTGTACCGATTTCCGTCAAGCCCTCCGGTGAACCGGTGGCAAGAATCTGATATGCCAGGGCTTTACTGACTCTGCCCTGACGGAAATTCACCGCGGTCTTCCCCAGTACAAAGGGTAGCAGCGCCAGCAGCAGGGCCACACTATAGCCTACTCCCATAGCCAGGGCGGCGCCCCGAATTCCCCAACCGGCCTGTACAATGAACAGGTAATTACAGGTCATATGGCTAAGCACCGCCGTAGTCAACACCTGCATCGAATAGAGCGGTTTGCCCATGACCTTCAATACATAGTCCAAAACAAACATGACGCCCAGACAGGGCAAAAACCAGCCGGTGTAGTGAATGTAGGTGGCTGTCAGCATCAGCAGGGCCTCGCTGGCTCCCAGCAAGGCCGCTATGGGTTTGGTAAACCCGACAGCGCCGGCGGACAGCAGCCCCATGACGCCCAGCATCAAGCAGACAGCCGTCTTAAAGGTATCCGCCACCGCCCGGCTGTTTCCCTCGCCCAATTGCCGGCCGATCAGACTTTGCGCGCCAATACCGATAACCACCCCAACCGCAATGCTTATACTCAAAAAGGGCATAGCCAGCGTTACTGCGGCTAACCCCTCCACGCCGATATAGTGGCCAACAAAAAAGCCGTCAATGATCGTATTGATTCCCAGAAATACCATGCCGGCCACCGAAGGAATCGTGTATTTTAAAAATAAGGTTGTTATTTTTTCCTGTTCCAGCCTGTTTTGCTGCATGGTTATCACCTCATCTACGATGATAAACCTTGGAGCAGCTCAAAGGTCAAGTTTTATCTGCCGGCAGCCACACTTCATAATAGTCAAGACCATCCCGGTGTACGCTGGCTATATACCGGCCGATCAACGGTCCGCTGATCTTTCTTTCATTCGCCTGCAAATGCTCCAGCGCCTGCCCCAGCCCCTCATGCCTGGGTTCCTCATAGTTCGTGCCCAGCACTGTATAGAGATATTCTCCGGCGGGAAAAGCGGTAAGCTCCTGTTGCTCCGCTGCTGTCAAAACATCGAGGTTCACCGCCTCCACGCTGATCCCGATCTGGGCCGAGCAGAAAGCAGGCTGGCTAAGCAGCGCTTCCTGTGATACGAAAAGAGTGTACTGCACCCGGTCAGCCAGCCAGTCTTCCTTTCGGTATTTGCGCAGCATGTCCACCAAATCCTCCGATTGACCGCTAACCAGCTTATAGCTAAAGCCCGGCGCGGCAACAAAAGCATACTTGCCCAGCCAGGCTTCGCACAGCTTGTACTGCTTGGCCGCCTGACTAATGGATTGCTTTAGTCTCAATAGTTCCTGTATCCGGCTCTCGACAATGCTTTCGTTTCGGTCAAGAATATGCTTGATATCGCCAATCCCCATTTGGGTTACCATCTGCTTAATCTCTTTGACCGGAATCTCCATGTTCCGGAAAAACAAAATATCCATCAACAAAACGATTTCCTCATAGGAATAATAGCGGTATCCGTTATGGCTCTGCTTATGCGCCGGCAGCAGGCCGGTCTTTTCATAATACCGCAGGGTATCGGTCGACACCTCGAACAGCTTGGCCACTTCACCGATAGACCATTTTTCATTCATCGCATTTACCTGCTCTTTCCGGGCTTTGGCTGCCACATTACTTAGTATGCAACAAAAAGTCCGCTACCTGCCTTCAAGCAAGCGGCAGATTGGCCAACTATATGCCGGAAGGCGCAACGGCAAGCTGGGCTGTCATATTCCAGCGTATCCGTTCGTCCCAGTAATCCGGTGCTACCGTAACGGTGTAGGTCATATCGCCGCGCTTTTTCTCACCGTAGGGTCTGATACTTTTGACTTTTCCGGCAAGAGTAAGGTCCGGTATGCCGTCAAAGGTTACGGTCACCGGATCGCCCGGCTTTATTCTGGCAACCGTCAGCTCCGTCAAATCATCACTGCGAATTTCCCAGGCACTCTCATCGGCAACCCGCACCAGTACGGTACCGGCAGCGGCATATTCACCGACCTTACTGTCCAAATAAGCCACCTTGCCGCCGATGGCCGCTTTAATTTCGGTTTTATCAAGCAGTCCCTGGGCTTCCACAAGCCGGGCTTGCTGGGTTTCCAGTTCAGCCTGGGCCTGCGCCAAAGCCGCCCTGTTGCGGTCCACAGCCGTGACTGCCTGATCAAGCTGCTGCCGTGATGTTGCCCCAGCCACTGCCAGCCGCTGCTGTCTGGCAAGCTCCCGTTCGGCATCAGCCAGGTTTACCCGGGCTTGCTCCACCGCCGCCGCGGTCCGGCTGATATCGGCCCGGGTACTGCCAACCCTGGCCTGATAATCCTGCCGGACCAGGCGGATAATCGGCTGTCCGGCTTTTACCAGATCGCCCTCCTGCACCAGTATTTCACCGATGGTGCCCTCCACCGGCATGACCATTTGCGCGTATCGGACAGGAAAGACGATGCCTTCTGCCAGCACCCGGTTGTCCGCCTTTACCGGCGCCAGTCCGTTCTTATCCGTCTGCCTCCCGGCCATAAACCACCAGCCTCCGCCAGCGAGGACAAAAAGCATGAGCAAGGTCAACAGCCAATGCCGTTTAAGCCAGCTCACGGCTGTCCGGCTTCCGCTGTTTTTTCCACCATCCAGTTCATTTCCTTTATTCATAACCTAACACCTCCCGCACGCTAAGTCTGGCTGCATTACGGGCCGGAATCAGACTGGCCGCTACCGAAAGCAACACCGAGACTACCAGCCAGATTCCCACGCCCCAAAAACTAAATGAAAATGTCAGCGGACTTTGCATAAACATAACCCCCACCTCATAGCTGAGCAATGCGGCTACCGGCAGAGCCAATACCAGACTGAACAGCCAGCTTAAGACACCGATGCACAAGGCTTCTACGACAAAGATTCTGCCAATGGTACTGCTGGAAGCGCCAATCGCCCGGATAATGCCAATCTCCCTGGTTCGTTCCAATACGTTGATTCCCATGGTCCCCATCAGGCCCAAAGCGCCTACGATCGCCAGCAGGATAGCCATCAGCAGCAAAAATACAATCAGTATGTCAAACTGGGAGCGGATGCGTTGCTTCTGTTCCCAGGTAATATCAACATTTTGTACCCGCAAATTGTTTTTCTTAAGATGCTCCTCGAGCCGTCTCCCCAGTTCGGTCTGTTCTTGCGGATTGTCCGTTCCGGCTGTAATCTGGACGGATCTGGCGCCGCCCGCCTCCTGGATGGCACCGCTAAACCAGGAATAGGGAGCATAGGCCAGCGGCCCGGTCATCGTACTTTTAGCAATACCGACTACGGTAAAGGTAAGCTTACGGGTGCCAATCTTGATGATCGCCGGGCTGCCGACAGTAAGCCGGGGACTGTCTTTTAGCGTTTCCGTATTCACCACAAGAGCGCTCTCATCCTCAGGCACCAGCCAGCGGCCTGCAATCAGTTGGGGCTGAATCATTTTACTACCCACCGGCGGCGCTAAAATAATGACATTCTTACTGGCATCGTCTTCCGCTTCCTTACGCCCGCTCTGCAAAATCCGCCCGGAAGTAAAACCCCAGGCCTCCGCCGCTTTTACGCCCGGAATCCGCAGCACCTCATGCTCAATTCGGGCGGCCCGGTAGTTCTCGGTAAATCCCACTGAAATATCATAGCGAAAATAGTCAAGCGCTTCATCCAAAGTAGAGTAAAGGGAGGAACGAACGGTAAACACTGCCATGAATACCGTTCCGGCTATTGTCAGTGTCAATAGGGTAAGTGCCAGACGCCCTTTTTTACGAAAAGTATTCCTTAACGAAAGCAGCGCGGGCCGTGATACGTTCTTCAGCTGTTCCAGCAGCCGGTCAATCCAGCAGTCCAGGCGACCTTGAGCGCCTGCGCTGCCAATACCATAATCGCTGATAGCTTCCCGGACTGTGATTCCCGTCCCCCGCCACACCGGCCAAACGGCGGCTAGCGCCGGTACCCCCAGCGCTGCTACCGCTTCCAGCAGCAGCACTTTACCGGGCAGCTCCACCCCGCCGGAGTCAAAATTAAAGACCTGGGCCATAAATCCGGTTACCATACTGGCGGCCAGCGCCCCTAACGGTGCGGCAATTACCAACGCCAATATGCCATAGACGCCAACCATGGCCAAATACATTCTTAGAATTTGATCCCGCCTGGCACCGATGGCCTTCATAATTCCGACTTGCCGGATCTGTTGTGTCAAAATAGCCGTTATCGTATTCACCAGCAAAAAAGTACCTAACAGCAAAGACAAGATGCCCAACACGGTCAGCAGCAGGATCAACGCATTCATAATGCTTTGCAATTGATGTTCACCCGGTTTGTTTACCTGCAGCCAGAACACCGTCGTATCGCCTTGCTCCAGCTTGCTCCAGGCCCGCCTCCCCACTGCTTCGATCGGCGCCGTATCCTTGCCCTTAAGCACCCATGGCTCCACAACAAAGTTCACCTGGTCCAACCGGCGTTCTTCGTCCAGTTTTTCCAGTGTATCCATACTGATATAGCCATAGGAACGGCCGCTGAACATGCTGGGAATCTGACTGGGATCATAGACCGTACCGGTAATTTTCAGCGTACGCTTGTGTCCGTCCGAGGTTTCCACCTGAATGGTGCCGCCTTGCGTCACTCCCAGTTCGGCCAGAGAAGAACGTTCCAGCAAAACATCCCCGTCCCCCGGCGGCCAGGCGCCTGTCTGGCTCTTAATCCGGTTCACCTTCTGCCTGCTGTAGTCGGGGATGGCGGTCAGAAACATCTGCCGCCACTCGCCGCCGGCCGTCCTCACCCGCAGATCAACATTACGCCGTCCTTCGGCCTCCTTTACACCGCGCAGGCTTCGTACGCTGTCAACCAGTTCCTGGTCAAAGGGATCGGCGTACAGACTGGCGCTGGCCGGCGCCGCCGACCTCCAGCTTGCATCCAGATCCCGTTCAAACATTAAATACGCACTATAGACCATGCCGACGGCAAATACGCCAACCGTGATAGACAGTACCACCAGCAGGGTCCGCAGCTTATTTCCCCACAGATCGGCCAGTACTTTACGCCACCGTGGCCCCCACAAGGTATAGCTAACCACGGCTGGCACACTCCTTATCCCCGTCCGGCAGTATCTGGCCATCATAAACTGTCACAATCCGGCCGCTGCGACGGGCCAAGTCATTGTCGTGAGTGACCATAAGAATGGTTTTGCCCCCGGCAGCAAGCTTCTGGAAAAAGTCAATCACACTGGTAGCCGTGCGGCTGTCCAGATTGCCTGTCGGTTCATCGGCTACCAGCAGCGGCGGATCATTGGCCAAGGACCGGGCAATAGCCACCCGTTGCTGCTGTCCGCCGGACAAATTGGCCGGCAGCTTATGCGCCTGTTCCCGCACACCTACCAGTTCCAGCAATGCTAAGGCCCTTGCCGGTCTTTCCGTCCGGCTGTACATCCCGCAAAAATCCATGGGCAGCATAACGTTTTCCATCACCGTCAGGGTAGGCAAAAGCTGAAAAAATTGAAAGACCACACCTACCGTCCGTCCCCGCCAAACAGCAATCTGATTTTCATTCAGTGTATGCACAGGCATGCCGCTGATCCAGACTTCGCCGCCGGTGGGCCGGTCAATACCGGTAATCATATTGATTAAGGTCGATTTGCCGCTGCCCGATTTTCCCACCACGGCGACAAACTCACCCGCCTTTACCGACAATTGGATACCTTTTAACGCTTCAAACTCACCGGCTCCGGTAAAATATGTCTTGCTCACTTTGGTCATTTCCACTGCCGCCATCCCGGCCCGGGGTTGCGGCAATTTAGCTTCCATTAATCCTGCCAGCCATTTTGCAATCATAACTTCCTCCGTCTTTTCTTAGGCCCGTAAATTCTCAGACACGCCTCCGCCGCCTTGCCTCGCGAAAAAACTCCCGCAAATTTAATTTACCCTTTTAAAGCTGGTGAAGCACTAGCAATGGCGCGACCAAGGCCCCCTCCAGATTTTCAGCCACCCGATCAGCCGTCAGTTGCCGGCTGATCAGCAGGTAAGGTGTGGCTCCATCCAAAGCGGCAAACAAGGCAGTAGCCTGGCTGCGCGGCGAATGGTCGCGAAACTTTCCCTGCTCCAGGCCCTTGGTAAACAACCGCTCATAAAAGGCAATCATATCACTGCTATAAGCATTAATAAGCGGCCACATAGCGGCGCAAGCTAAAATCTTGGACAGGGACAATAAAATAAACGTCATTTCCCGGGGATGCTGCGCCCAATATTGTAAATAGGCAGCTATGAAAAAGCGTAATCCTTCCACCGGACAGGAAAGGTTCTCCGCTTGATAGATCAGTTCCCGGACCGGCTCAAAATACTTCCCGTTAGCCGCCAGCAAAATCTCGTCTTTGCTTTTGTAATGGTAATATAAACCGCCCTTGGTCAGACCCGCCCGGGCGGCAATCACCTCCATGGAAGCCCCTTCGTATCCTTTAGCCAGAAACTCCGTGACCGCCGCTTCCAAAATATCTTCCCTGCGTTGTTCTTTTGGAGCTTTTTTAGTCATTATGACCGCTTCCCTTCTTGCCTACCGGAATAAAATACCTACCGCCGGTATTTTTTTATAAAAAACGTTGCCATTTCGCCGGTCTGCTTTGCTATAAAAATTTATGCCAGCAATCTCTATGCCCTAACAAGCCAGGCTTCATCACTCCGGCTTGCTCAAAACATAGCTATTTGATCACGGATTTCATCATCCCTCAGTTCGGGTTTGGCTATCGCCTCAAACTTCGGGTTCTTTATATCCTGAAAGCCTGTCCACCTCCGGCAGTCAGGGCAGTATACGCTGCTGGCGCTGAGCACCCAGGCCAGTTCCCGCTGGCATTTTATACAAACAAATTGATAAAGCTTATCGTCCACTATACTCACTCTCTTCCGGACAAGAGGACGGCGCACTAAGCCCAGCCTCCCGTATATCAGGCAGAACCTGGAAATTTATCCTGTTACCATAATTAAGAAAATCCCCGCCATTCCTTACTGGATAAGCATTTCTCCATATATCCCCTTTATACCTGCCTGGAAAAAGAAAGAATGATTTCGCCTGGAGAAAGCCACCAGCCCTTTTACATGACGTATGCTATCAAAGACCATCCTCGTCCAAAACTATTTAAAGGGTAACCAGGAACCGCTCCTATTTACCCTTTAACAAATATTTTTTAAATTAAAGGTGGTTTTGCTACCAGCCATTGTTGATTTTGCTGTCCTTTGGGGAGCATATGAGCATCAAACCACATGTAATAAAACCTTTCGGCCGAATTCACATTGTAACCATCCTGTAAATGATCCGACGTATCGTAAGAATCCGCTAAAATCAAAACATCATCAGCCGTCGTATCTGTTCCCATGGTATCATACCCGATAATAGCCCGCCAATGTCCGCCCCAGTCAATATTCTCCACCAGTACAGGAGTATTATCTTTTAAATTGGCTATGACAAAATTTTTAAAATCATTTATGCTTGCAAAGGTAGTGCCATTTTTATCAGCCTTATCTAAGCTGGACGTAACATCCCAGCCAATACCTTTAAAAAAGTTCACCATCCCTTTTGTATCCGTTCCTACAAGCGGTTTGGTATTCATAATATTAGCAATTGCCTTTTCCGTCCATTTTGTATTGCCATAGTGCACAAGAACGGTTAACGCAGCCGCAGGACCACAGGTGATTTCGGTGGTTTGCTGATAGGTCTTATAATGAGGCAGAATCGTTAAGGTATTTGTCGGTTGTAGATTATAAAAATCCGGTGCGGCAAAATAAGGCGATTGTTTAACATTGCCTATACCATGATAGGAAGAGGCACCTTCCGAAGAGGTAATATAGCTGGAAGGATAAGGAATTACGTGACTGTCTTCGCCCTTGGCCAAAACATCCGGACTATTGGCAAAAGCTAAACCTGTCATACTAAAAATTAATCCTATGATCAGATAAAAAGATAATAAGTGTAACTTTTTCACAGTATTCCTTCTTTCTTTTTCTTACATGTTATTATCTCAATTCCAGTTGAACAGTAATTCTCACCAATTTTGTTCCCTTTAAACAACTACGCACTAATTTATTTTTTTAATTCTCTACCTAACAAATTAATCCTTCTAAGCGATTTGGAAAAATTTTTACATTTTTTCATTATTTTAGTTACCGGCTATGCCCGGCCACTTTTCTTACAGTGTCAGATTACTTTTGCCGCCTGCATCGAGCCAAAATAAGAAGTACCCAGTCCCTGCAGCTTATTACTGTAGGGACTAAGTACTTTTGTTATTGAACCCTGTACTTATTCTCTGCCCATCACGTACTAGACAGGGTTCTATTTTACCTGCCGATAGTACACTTGTTTATATCTGCCAGGGCATTCAAAAGAAGAGTCAGCCGCTTTATTTACCCGCTTCCTCAATCGCAACAGCGACGGCGACGGTAGCACCAACCATTGGATTGTTGCCCATGCCTATGAGGCCCATCATTTCCACATGAGCCGGCACTGATGACGAACCGGCGAACTGGGCATCGGAGTGCATCCGTCCCATAGTATCGGTCATGCCGTAAGAAGCCGGACCGGCCGCCATGTTGTCCGGGTGCAGCGTGCGTCCCGTACCGCCGCCGGAGGCAACGGAAAAATAACGCCGTCCTTTCTCGGTGCATTCTTTTTTATACGTGCCGGCCACCGGGTGCTGGAACCGCGTGGGATTGGTGGAATTGCCGGTAATCGAGATATCGACCCCTTCCAGCGTCATGATCGCCACACCTTCCATTACATCGTCGGCGCCGTAGCAGCGCACATTAGCCCGTTCCGATTGGGAATAGGCTTTCTCCCTGACAATTGACAGTTTGCTGGTGTAATAATCAAAAACAGTCTGCACATAAGTGAAGCCGTTGACCCTTGAAATGATCTGTGCCGCATCTTTACCCAGACCGTTTAAAATGACCCGCAACGGTTCCTTGCGTACTTTATTGGCCGATTTGGCAATACCGATCGCCCCTTCAGCAGCGGCAAACGATTCATGACCGGCCAGAAAAGCAAAGCATTTCGTCTCTTCCCTGAGCAGCATAGCGGCCAGATTGCCATGCCCCAATCCTACCTTGCGGCCGTCGGCTACCGAGCCGGGAATACAAAACGCCTGAAGCCCTTCACCGATTGCCTCTGCCGCATCGGCAGCCTTGGTACAGCCCCGTTTCAGCGCGACCGCAGCGCCCAAAGTATAAGCCCAACAGGCATTTTCAAAGCAAATCGGCTGAATTCCCTTGACTATGCCGGGCACATCCATCCCTTTTTGCTCACACATTTCTTTTGCCGCTTCCAGCGACTCAATTCCCTGTTCTTGTAAAAAAGCTTCTATTTTGGCGATTCGCCGTTCATATCCTTCAAATTTTGCCATCCTTGTCTACCCCCTCGCTTATTCATGCCGGGGGTCGATGTGTTTGACCCCTTCGTCGTAGCGTCCATATTGACCGGTTGCTTTTTTCAACGCTTCGTTTGCGTCGGTGCCTTTCTTGATCATTTCCATCATTTTTCCTAAATGGACGAAACGATAGCCAATAATTTCGTTGTCGGCATCCAGCGCCAGCGAAGTAACATACCCCTCCGCCAACTCCATATAACGCGGGCCTTTGGCCAACGTGCCATACATGGTACCAGTCTGACTGCGCAGCCCTTTGCCAAGATCCTCCAGTCCGGCGCCAATCGGCAAACCGCCTTCGGAAAATGCAGTCTGACTGCGGCCATAAACAATTTGCAGGAAAAGTTCACGCATAGCAGTATTGATGGCATCGCAAACAAGGTCGGTATTAAGCGCCTCCAGAATAGTTTTGCCTGGCAGGATTTCCGAAGCCATCGCTGCCGAATGGGTCATGCCGGAACAGCCAATCGTTTCGACCAGCGCTTCCTCAATGACACCCTCTTTTACGTTAAGCGTCAGCTTACAGGCACCCTGCTGCGGCGCACACCAGCCTACACCATGAGTCAGACCGTAAATATCCTTGACCTCCCGGGCCTTTACCCATTTACCCTCTTGCGGGATCGGCGCCGCCCCATGATTGACGCCTTTGGCTACACAGGTCATTTCTTCGACTTCTGTTGAATACTTCATCTCTCTTCTCCTTTCATGCTAAGCCTCGGCCATAAAAATAGACTCCTACCGTAGAGGTAGGAGTCATCGGCGCACTCGAAACTGCGCAGTTCATGGCGAACTCCATCGCCAAACTATGTATTAGTTACGTAAAAATTATACTGTTAATCTAGCAGAAACGTCAATTCCAATCTTTTCTTTCGCACAAGTTATTTTTGTACAAGCGATTATCTAAAGACAGACTTCAAGCGGAACGAAAGGCATTATAGCCCGGAAGGACATATCTGACCGCTATTGCGCTACCATCTTTTGCTGCGAGAAAAGTCTTCTCGATTGCCGCGACTCCAGGCTTATAAGACCGTCTTCAGGCCGTTTTTCTCAAATAGGAAACTTTATCCTGGACTTAACCAACGGTTAGCGCATTTTCCCCACGATAATAAACAAAGGCACAGACACTAGCTGAACGGCAACGGAAAAAGCAATCAGCATCCCCACCGACAGGTCGTACAAATACCCCATGCCCGCACTGCCTAAAAACCAGGCAAAACCATAAATGCTATTGAAAAGGCCGTAAGCAAAGCCGCGTCGATCTATCGGTACCATTTCCGCTATGGCGGCACGCATGATGGACTCATGGGCTCCCATGCCAATTCCCCAGAAAACCATGCCGGCAAAGGCCAAATAAATATTGACACCAAATACGCAAGGAGCAAAGAAAGCCGACAATACTGTTGCAAAAGCAAGAACGCTCAACCCCTTCCGGTCGAAATAGCGTCCGAAAATTAAGGCCGACAGGGCGGCTACCCCCATTGACACCGAATAAAAAATAGGAATGCCCACAGCCGGCACAGAAGAGGTCACGCCGAAATGATATGCAACCAAAGGAAAATCAGTATAACCAACAGCAACCAGCGAAGTGGCGGCGAGATAGAGCCAGAACTTAGCGGATAGCTTTGAAGAAGCTTCACCCTTCTGTTCCAAGACTACATAGGGCTTGGGATAGGTAATCCGGGCATAGGTCAGCGTCAGCAAGCAAAGTACCATCGGAAGCGCCAGCCAGGCAAAGCTCACCCGGTAATCACCCCGTAAGTACATAATGCCTGCAACGAGCAGTGGACCGGTCATCGCACCAATTTGATCCAGTGCTTCGTGCATGCCAAAAGCCCAACCGCGGCCAATATGCTTTGCTACGTTGGAAAGCATGACATCACGCGCAGGATTGCGAATGGCCCGCCCCATTCGTTCCAAAACCATTAATATGGCTGCAGCCATCCAGTTATCAGCCAAAGCAAGCAGTGGTACTGCCACCAGATTGATGATATAGCCCCATATGGTAATCAGCCAGTATTGCCCTGTCTTATCACTCAATTTGCCAGAAAAAAGCCGAACGCCATACCCGACAAATTCTCCTAAACCGGCAATGATGCCAACATTTGCTGCGCTGGCTCCCAGGCTGTTCAGGAAAGGCCCTGTAATGCTGCGGGCACCTTCGTGAGTCATGTCGGCAAACAAGCTAACAATTCCCATCAGCAAAACAAACTTTAGCGCTTTGGATTTATCCAACTCTTGTTCGAACACATTCGCCACTCCTCTCGTTATTCTGTTGTCACTGATTTGCCGGCTTAGCTGTGGGGAACAACAATTCTTATCATGCTTGGGGACAAATTCAAATCCGGAAAGCACTCCGTTTTTCAGCTCCTTTTTATCCCTAACACATCTGCTTATTGAAAGAAGCACTATGCTGCAAAAATTCATGGCAAGCATCTTTTCAATTAGACACTTAAAAAGGAAAATAAAAAAACAGCCGACAATTCCTACAACAGTAGAAGTCATCAGCTGATTTCAGCATTCCGGATTATTCCGCAGGGGAACTTCATCCCTTTTATGATCAGTATAGCAGTTGTATCAGTTCAGCACAACCGGGAGAAGCTTCCTTATGCGTATTCCTGCTGAACACATCCTGTACCCACTCCTGCACAAACTCTAGCAACAGCTTAAATCGTTAACCACAAAAAAATAGCCGCGGCCATGATTAGATCGCTATCATTATGTACCATCATCCATTGATAAGTATCTGACGGCTTGTTGTCCATAAGAGAAACAGATACTAATAATAGCCCCAAGTATAGACCCTAGGATTACTCCTATTGTGAAAGCCTCAATCTTTCTTTCCATAAAACTTGGCTCCGGTCTAAGAAGTCTGCAGCTACTGCATCTCCCTAACGCCTGTTCATAACGTTGGTTTTCCCGTTCCTGTCTTACATGCCATTCTTTTTCGCCTTCCTTAAGACGCTGGCTTTATATAATCTTTATTTGCACCTGACCTGGTGGTTGTTGTTTCACTCACTCAACTGACTAAAGTCTAAAATAAAATACCTCTAACCGGAGTTAGAGGTATTTTCACGGCAACTTAAAAAATTTATAGGATAATATCCCGATCGTCATAATGCCGCAAAATATCATAAGATAAACTAAAGTAAGCACCAGCCGCACCACCTTCTCAATAATGTTCTGATAAGTTAGTTTATGCAGCAATCAGAATTATAGCCACAAACAAAAATCCCTCCATCCTGAAAGATAAACCAGCATAGAGGCATTAGCCTGACCACCGTACAATGTCTACGTGTCATCATCAGAATCTTCATGGTGCAACTTTTTTTGAATAGCTGGTCTCAATAGGTAAAACTGTAATTCTCTTTGATACGCCCATGCCGCGATTGAATACCAAACTAAAAAAATAAAAAAGAGTAAAAACTTACCTTTATATTCAATCAATCCGTAGTTCTGGAATACAATTCCTATGATCTGACCTAATGCAGCAAATGACGGTACATATGCTAACAAAAAGAATTTGCGTTTCGGCATAAAATAAAAGAAAATGCCAAACGTAATTCCCCATGAGACTGGCGTCCAGGCAGAAAAAATTCCAAAAATATTAAATGGACCCATATTTTTGTACTCTATAAGCCCAGTATAAGTAAGTATCACCACCAGAATAACATCCACAATACTTCCTAAGACAAGCCCATAAAGGAGATAACGTTTATATTGTTCTTTAGGTATTAATAAAAGATATGTACCCCCGACCAGGAACGCAAAGATCATGTAGATATAACTTATATCCATTTTCTCACCTCCTTCGGCTTTACTAGTTTTACTAATCTTTAATCAATTATGCACAGGAAAAAACCTGGCAGCAGAAGCCATCATGCTAATAGAAAAAACACCTCCACCCTGGCGCTCAACCCAGAATGGAGGTATTAATGTTACTCTGCCGGTAATGGAATCACTTCAAAGCTAATGATCTTGTCAAACAGCAAATACTCCTTGCTGCTAAATGCTGTAGTAAGCTGATAGCTAAGAGTATCACTGTTACTATGCGAATTCAGCCAGCCTATAAACCCGTTAATATCTCTCATAGGCAACTTATACTCCCGTTCACTGGAATCAATCATCGTAACCCGAAGCAAGCCCTGGCCCTCTTCTACAGGTGTCGCCTGCGGGGTAGCCGAAGCCTCATTAGAAATTACACCTTCACCATCCCCATTTACAGCGGCAACCACATAATAATAGGCCGTGCCATTTGTTACGTTGGTATCCACGTATGAGGTGCCCGCTATAGTAGTTGCAATCGTTTCATGGGGACCGCCTGCTGTCGTTGAGCGTTTTACATTGTAGCTAGTAACGTCGGTAACTGCATCCCAGTTGAGGGTTACTTGGGAATCGCCAGGGATTGCGGTTAGGTTGGTAGGTGCAACCTGTAACATATAGCCAGTAGCATCTATATCTACCGCATCCCACAAAATATATTTATTGTTGGTAGCTTCATTGCTTATTACAACATTGTGTATTTTTAATTCTAAATCTAGCTTTTCAAAGTCTAAACATTGATGGGTTGCTGTCGAACTGTTTATACTGTATGTTCCTACTCTTTCTCCATCTATTGTAACAACTAGATTATTAGATCTTGTGCTATTAGGCTGAGCAATAATACGTAATTTTGCCCCATAAAAACTAAATATAATCTTGTCAGTTAGATTTTCGGAATAATGCCAACCTCCTTTGTAAAAAGCTGATACATCACCGTTTTGAGTAGCTATCCAATTACTTCCGCTGTATGAAAATACGTTATCTGTATTATCATACCGTCTCCATCCTGCCTCCGGTGTTTTTAACGATTGCCCTACTGTTGCCATTTTTACATTCCTCCAATTATTTTATTTGAGAACCGCCATAGTCAAGGAACTCTTGTTCCCTAATCTGTGTTTCCTGTACGTCGGCTTTCATGGGATACATTCACGCAGCGTGTAATATTAAACGGGCCTCCTTTTCACCATTTTTATATTATGTAAACTAAAAACATATTGTTACAAGAAAAAGCTCCTACCTGGCTATTAACCGAGATAGGAGCAAAATTAAGGAGATATGTCCAGTTGCAATTTTAGACTATTAACTGTTTTACTTCTTTCTTGTTGATATTATCCCGGATTTTCCACGCTGTCGCTAAGCTCTGTTTTGATGCAGTCAAGCACGTCAATGCTGCTGATTGTTGCTATCCAACCTCAGAAAAATCTAATTAAATAAAATAGCAGTATCAGGTATTTACCTATATTCCATTCTTATCCGCCGGAATCAGGCAGGCCAGAAAATATTGATTTGGCTGATACTTTAGTAGCAAAAAAAGCACACAATCCCCGCAGCATAAAACTGCAGGGATTGTGTGCTTTTATTTCATTACTGAATTATTCTACCGTTACGCTCTTGGCCAGGTTTCTCGGTTTATCTACGTCGCAGCCACGGGTAATGGCGGCATAGTAGGCGAGAAGCTGCAGCGGGATAACGGCCAGCAGCGGTGCCAGATACTTGTGGGCATCCGGGATATAAATGGCATGGTCCACATAGTTGCGAATCTGGTCGTCGCCCTTCATGGCAATCCCGATGACCACCGCATCGCGGGCTTTGACTTCCTTGATGTTGCTGAGCATTTTTTCATACACATCCGGCTGTGTCGCCAGCGCAATGACCGGTACGCCTTCGATAATCAGCGCCAGGGTGCCGTGCTTCAGTTCACCGGCCGCATAGGCTTCAGCGTGGATATATGATATTTCCTTAAGTTTCAGGGAACCTTCCAGCGCCACACAATAGTCCAGGGCACGGCCGATAAAGAATACATCTTCGTTAAAACCGTACTGCTGGGCAAAGGTTTTGATCGGCTCCACATCCTCGAGGATTTCATGGGCCTGGGCCGGCAGCTCGCGCAACCCCTGAATCAGTTCCTTCACCTGTGCCGCCGCCAGGGTTTCGCGTAAAGCAGCGATATAGATGGACAGCATGCACAAGGTTACCAACTGGGTGGTATAGGCTTTCGTGGAAGCCACGGCAATTTCCGGACCGGCCCAAGTGTAGATCACATGATCGGCCTCACGGGCAATGGAAGAACCGACAACATTGGTAATAGCCAGTGTTTTGGCACCCAGCCGTTTGGCTTCTTTCAAACCGGCCAGCGTATCCAGCGTTTCACCGGACTGACTGATGACAATAACCAGTGTTTTGTCATCCACCAGCGGTGAACGGTAGCGGAACTCAGAGGCCACATCGACCTCGACCGGAATACGTGCCAGGTTTTCCAGATAGTATTTGCCGACAATGCCGGCATGATAGGCCGTACCGCAGGCAACAATAGCAATCTTGTTAATACCGGCCACTTCTTCCGGTGTCCATTTCAGCTCGTCAAAGATAATGTGGCTATCGTCTTTTGCCAGGCGTCCCGACATGGTTTCGCGTACAGCTTTCGGCTGTTCATATATTTCCTTAATCATGAAATGTTCGTAGCCGCCCTTCTCGGCTGCTTCGGCATCCCAGTTGACTTCAAATACTTTCTTGGTAATCGGCACACCCTGACGGTTCATGACCCATACCGAGTCCTTAGTCACAATGGCCATTTCACCGTCGCTCAGGATATAGGTCTTGCGGGTACGGCTGATGATGGCCGGGATATCGGAGGCCACAAAATTCTCCCCGTTGCCGAGACCAATAACCAGCGGATTATCCTGCTTGGTGCAGATAATCTTGTCCGGTTCATGTTCCGTCATGAATACCAGCGCATAGGAGCCTTCAATCTCGGTCAGAACTTTCCGTACGGCGGCTTCAAAATCGCCCTCATAGTATTCTTCCACCAGATGAGCCACCACCTCGGTGTCGGTTTCCGAGCTAAACACATGACCCTTGGCGATCAGCTTCTCTTTGAGGTGCAGGTAGTTCTCGATAATCCCGTTGTGAACCACCACGAATTTTCCCGAGCAATCGGTGTGGGGATGGGAATTTACATCGGAAGGACGCCCATGCGTCGCCCAACGGGTATGCCCAATGCCGATGCAACCGATAGGAGAATCACTTTCTACTTTCTTCTTGAGGACGCCTAACCGGCCAACACTTTTTTCCACATTGATTTCCTTACCGTCAAATACCGCAATACCGGCCGAATCATAACCGCGATACTCCAGCTTGGTCAACCCTTCAATCAAAAAAGGTGCCGCCTGTTTAGGGCCTATATATCCAACAATACCACACATGTATATTTATCCTCCTACATACGCAAATAGACATAATAATTATATTCAGTTGTCCCTGCACGAATCTTTTTGTCCCACAAGTTGCCTTATGGTTTTGTAGATTACATAACGACCTGCAGTGGCCGAGAGGCATCCGCTGACAATATCGATAAACCTCTACCTCGTCTGCTTGCCTGATCATTTCCGCATCTTCGGCAAGCACCAGCGCTCTTGTTTAGTTTTAACCAAATGACTTTACACTATCCATATCTCACCTCCCCTTATCAATGTATATGCAAAGGAGCACCGCAGTGCTCCTTTGCATATACATTGTAATATAATTTTCCTCGGCGGTCAACCAATACCCACCGACCATTCCGGGATATCAGCCTTGTTCTTTCTTCACTACGTCGGCAATCTGTTTTACAATCCGTTCCAGCTCAGGCAAAGCCGGTCCTTCGGCCATAACCCGGATCAGAGGCTCCGTACCGGAGGGTCGAACCAAAATCCGTCCGTCTTCGCCCAGCTCCTGCTCACCGGCAGCAATGGCATCGGCGATTCTGGTGTTGTCCTGCCAGCCGTCCTTGGTGCCTACCCGGATATTGACCAGCATCTGTGGGAACCGGGTCATCACCTTAGCCAGTTCAGACATCTTCTTGCCGCTTTCCGTCAGGGCACTGATCAGTTGCAGCGCCGTCAGCACACCGTCACCGGTGGTGCTGTGATCACCGAAAATAATGTGGCCCGACTGTTCGCCGCCTAATGCATAGCAATATTCGCGCATGGTTTCCAGCACATAGCGGTCGCCCACCTGGGTGATCAGTACCTTGCCGCCTGCCTTTTTGATGGCCTGGTGCAGGCCGATGTTGCTCATGACTGTAGCCACCAGCGTATTGTCCTTCAGCTTGCCTTGTCTCATCAGCTTTAGTGCACAGATAACCATCATCTGGTCACCGTCCACCAGGGTACCGGTCTCATCCACAGCCAGACAGCGGTCGGCATCACCGTCATGGGCGATCCCCAGATCGGCCTGCTGCTCTCTGACTGCCTGCTGCAGTCCTTCCATATGAGTTGAACCGCAGTTGGCGTTAATATTGGTTCCGTTCGGTTTATTGTGCAGCACAACAACCTGCGCTCCCAACCGTTTCAGAGCGACCGGCGCCACCTCATAGGCAGCTCCCTCAGCACAGTCAAGCACGATTTTCAGACCGTCAAAGCGGCAATCGACCGTACTTACCACATAATCAATATATTCTTTAATCAAGTCGTGATGGTGCAGGATAGTACCAATCGCCTCACCCGTCGGGCGCGGCATGGTATCGGCTTCGGCCAGCACCAGCTCTTCCAGCTTTTCCTCGACAGCATCAGGCAGTTTATAACCGGTGCCGGCAAAGAACTTAATGCCGTTATCGGGATAGGGATTGTGTGAGGCAGAAATAACGACTCCCGCCTGACCGCCGTGTTTGCTGGTCAGATAGGCTACCGCCGGTGTCGGCACAACGCCCAGCAGTACCGCTTTGCCGCCGGCCGAACAAATTCCCGCTGCCAGGGCCGCTTCCAGCATCTGCCCGGAAATACGGGTATCCCGGCCGATATAGAAAACAGGCGAACTATGTTCCTGCCCGAAAAGTGTCGTGGCCGCCCGCCCCAGTTTAAAGGCCAGCTCTGCCGTAAGCTGCGTATTGGCAACCCCGCGCACACCGTCTGTTCCAAAAAGTTTCCCCATAAATGATGATTCTCCCTTCCTGCACTTTACCGTGATGTATATTTTCTGATGACCGCGGCTGCCGCATGCAGCCCGTCCAAAGCAGCGCTCATAATCCCGCCCGCATAGCCGGCACCTTCCCCAATAGGGTACAAACCGACCACACTGGCAGACAGATAATTTTCGTCCCGTTTCAGCCGCACCGGCGCCGACGTTCTGGTCTCCACGCCGGTCATAACCGCGCCGGGCTGAGCAAAGCCCCTGATCTTCCGGTCAAAATCCGGCAGAGCCTGAGCCAGCGTAGCGGTGACAAAATCGGGCAGGCATTTCCTAAGTTCCGCATCCCTGACCCCGGGCCGGTAGCTGGGTGCTGTCAGATAGGCCGCCGGCGCCATACCGGTCAGGAAATGTCCCACCGTTTGGACAGGAGCCTGATAATTAGCCCCGCCACACTGAAAAGCCAACTGCTCATAGTGGCGCTGAAAGGCAATCCCACTCAATACTTCGCCGCCGCAATCCTCCGGATTGACATTGACCACCAGAGCACTGTTGGCAATCCCCGAAGCACGGCTGTAATGGCTCATGCCGTTAGTGACCACACCGCTCTCTTCTGAGGCGGCAGCCACCACCAACCCGCCGGGGCACATGCAAAACGAATAGGCTGTACGTCCTATGGCCTTGTGGTGATACACCAAGGCATAGTCGGCCGCCCCCAGGGCCGGATGCCCGGCCATAGGCCCATACTGGGCCTGATCGATCAGCGACTGGGGATGTTCAATACGCACGCCGATAGCAAACGGTTTTGCCTCCATAGCCACGCCCTTGCCATACAGCATATGATACGTGTCGCGAGCACTGTGACCGATGCCAAACAACGCTACCGAACAGGGAATCAGGCGGGTTTCATTCACCACCAGCCCCTCCAGACAACCGTCTTTGATTACCAGGTCAGTGACACAGGCGCCAAACTCGACCTCGCCGCCCAGCGCGATAATGCGTTGGCGGATACGCTTCACCATCTGCCGCAGCTTGTCTGTCCCGATATGGGGCTTATGAAGATAGCGAATCTCCGGGTCCGCTCCGGCTTCAACAAAAATATCGAGTACTTCCCGCATATACGGGTCCTGTACCCGGGTCGTCAGTTTTCCGTCGGAAAATGTGCCGGCCCCGCCTTCGCCAAACTGTACATTAGATAGCCCGTTAAACTGGCCGGTTTGCCAGAAATGAGCCACATCGCGGGTACGGGTTTCCACATCCTGCCCCCGTTCCAGGACCAGCGGACGGTAACCGTATTCGGCTAAGGTCAGCGCCGCCAGCATACCGGCCGGTCCCAGTCCCACAACGACCGGACGGGCGGTCAGCACTTCCTGTCCCGGCACAAGCGGCGTTTTGGCCTCTTCCTGCAGCAGAGCAACGTCCTTGTCTCCCCGCAGGCGGGACAGAACCTGGCCTTCGGGCAAACGGGTTTTCACTTCCAGCGAATAGACAAAGGTAATATTGTTTTTTCTTCTGGCATCCAGCGCCCGGCGGCTAATGACCGTTTCGGTCACGGCCTCCACCGGGATTCGCAGCTTTTTCGCCGCCAGCTCGGCTAATGACCTGGTACTGTCAATGGACACCCTGAGATTGGTTATACGTAGCAAATGGTTTCAACCACCTTATACTATTATTCCATGAAAATCACGACCATCTTTGCGGTCTTTTTTGCTCACCACTTCGTTGTCGTCAACCGGTGGAGGAACCACTACACCTCATTCCTCCGCCTTGTAGCGAACAAAAAATCCTCGCAAATCTCATCACGTTTTTCAGGGGATAATAGTATTGTATTACTGTTGTGCCGGCCCCGTGAACCGGGTACCGAAGATTTGCCAAAACACATAAAAAACCGGCTGTATAGCATGTATAGCATGACTGCACCTCATCTATTATATACTATCGCCGGTTATAGGAAAAGTATGTTATTCAGTTACGGTCAATCCGCATTCAGGGAACCGCTGAATTAATTAACCTGTCAATCGAGCGACAAGTCTTCCTCAGAGCGGGCACTACAAATCAATCAGTGATTTCTTAAGGAAGTTTCGGCTTAACCGGCTCACTGTTGCGGGTTATCTCGATATGCAGGATAATGCTGCTACGAGCGGCAGTGATATTTTCACCCAGTTGCAGTTTGACTTCACGGTTGACATTTTTATCAATGCCGGACAGATTGACCGGTTCGGTATAGACCGCGTCAATTTTACCGATTTCTTTCGGATCACCGGAAATTTCCACTTTGTCCGGTTCGGTCGTAATGCTCTTCAACACAATGCCTGGCCCCAGTTCTCCCGACAGAATGGGTTTTATATCCACCGTCTTTTTCGTCATATTTTGGACCAGATTCATGTTGACCGTCACATTGGAAGGGCTTAACAGCACCCCTTCCTGCTTTTTGCTTTCCTTATTAAGCGGCGTTACCGGCACGCTGGCAGTAAAGTCAGTCGTTTGCCCCTCCACATCTACCGTAGCGACCAGCCGGTCCACCGCGTTAATCAGGCTGCGCGGCCCCTGGATGGTGATCAGATCGGTGTCGGCTGTCACCTTCCCAACAACCATACCGGGCGGCAACGAGCCGGTAAAGCGGATTTCCACAGGCATCCTTTTGCTGGAAATCGGGTCCAGCGTAATAGTCACCGTATCCGGTGTAATCTCCAGAAGCTCCAGCCCGTTAGGCAGCGTAGCGCTGACCTGGGCGGTATATTTGCCTTCGGTGGCGTTTTTCAAATCCAGATAGGCCTTCACATCCTGGGGCCGCAAACCGTAAATCAGGCTCCGTGAACCCCGGACCTTGACCTTGACCTCATCGGGAACATCCATTGCCGCCAGCGTGGTACTCAGACTGTGAATTTCCAACGGCACCTGCAAACTGGTTTCAATCGGGGGGTTTTGCTCGTTCATTACATAAATCCAAAGAACAGCGGCCATAATCAGGGCCAGTATTTTAGGAATAATATGCTTCCCTGGCATTCTATCCATTATGACGACTGCCTCCAGTTTAAATAATCGGTGATCTTAACATGTTTTTTGATGGTAAACAGCGGGCGCAAATGCTCCCGCAGACTCTCCATGTCCAGATGGCGCAGCAGCCGGCCGCCTCTGGCCAGTGAAATAATGCCCGTTTCCTCGCTGACCACGATAACTACCGCGTCGGTTTGCTCCGATATGCCGATAGCCGCCCGGTGCCGTGTTCCCAGCTCCTTGTTGAGGCTGCGGTCTTCCGTAAGCGGCAAAAGACAGCCGACGGCAATGATGCGGTCGCCGCGCAGGATTGCGGCTCCATCATGCATCGGTGTATTGGGAATAAAAATATTGATCAGAAATTCATTGGATACCAGGCCATCCACCTTAATCCCTGATTCGATGTAATCGCTTAAGCCGGTTTCCTGCTCCAGCACCAATAGCGCACCGATTTTATTTTTTGACAGTACAGCAATACCCTTGGCCATTTCGTCGACCAACAGTTCCGCTTCCTCTTCATTTAAAAAGACCCGCTTGCGAAACACATTGCCCCGCCCCAATTGCTCCAGCGCCCGCCTAAGCTCAGGCTGAAACACCACCGGCAAGGCTACCAGAAAAGCCGTCATCGTCTTTTGCATCAGCCAGTTGATAACATTGAGATCAAGCCATTTACTGACCAATGTAGCCATTAATAACACCATAAGTCCTTTAACCAGTGCCAGTGCCCGTGTGTCCTTAATCATCACGTACAGCTTATAGAGCACAACGGCTACCAGCACTATATCAACAATGTCCAGCAGACCGATTGTCGATAATATCCCCCGAATTTGCAGCAGCATACCATAAACCCCTTATTAATTATATATAAAATAAATAGTTCACTACATTATTCTACCCAGTATCAGGAAAAACCTTTAGCCAATTTTGCGAGTTTATAAAAAAATATCTCCGGCCCAGTGGTTTGCCCACTCTGAAAGCATAATTGCTTCACAGTTTTTTTTCCGCAATGCTTTGTTGTCGCCGGTTTACATATATATGATATGCGCACCTTCTCCGCCAAAACCTTGCAAAAAATTCCCGCGAATTATTTTACGCTTTCAGAACGGACAGACCACTAGCACCGGAGATATTGCTGCTAAAGAGCAACTTATCCTTTTGCTACCGTTTCGACCCAGCCAAATTTGTCCGACTCCCCACCTTGCTGCAGCCCTGTGATATAGTCAAATAACCGCTGCGCCAATTTTCCTGTCTGGTTATTATTTATCGTTATCTTATGTCCCTTCCAGGAAAGCTCGCCAACCGGCGAAATGACGGCTGCCGTACCGGAGCCGAAGACTTCCTCCAGCGTCCCCTTGGCGTGGGCTTCGTACACTTCCTCAATGGAAATCTGGCGTTCCACCGCGTTGATGCCCCAGTCCCTGAGCACCTCCAGCACCGTCCGGCGAGTAATGCCGCTTAGGATGCTGCCGTTTAAAGCCGGCGTAATCACTTCGCCGTTGATTTTGAACAGAATGTTCATGGTGCCCACTTCTTCTATATATTTACGGTGAATGGCATCCAGCCACAGCACCTGGGTAAAGCCTTCTTTCTTGGCTTCCACCTGGGCTCTCAGGCTCATGGCATAATTGGCCGGCGTTTTGGCTTCGCCCAGGCCGCCCGGCGTAGCCCGTACATATTTATCCTCCACCTTGATGCTGACCGGATTAAAGCCCGCCGCGTAGTAGGCGCCGACCGGCGACAAAATGATAAACAAACGGTAGGTATCGGATACCTTAACACCTACATACGGATCGGTGGCAATAATGAACGGCCGGATATAGAGCGAGGTGCCGCGCTTATGGGGAACCCAGTCCTTCTCGGTTTCCAGCAACTGAAACAGTCCGGCTTTCACTTCTTCCACATTAATCCGCGGAATACACAGATGATCGGCGGAACGGTTGAAGCGGTTCAGATAGTCATTCACCCGGAAGACAACAATCCGGTTATCCTCGGTCCGGAAGGCCTTGATCCCTTCAAAAATAGCCTGCCCGTAGTGCAAGGTCATGTTGGAGGGAGAAGCCTCAAACTCCTCATACGGCACAATTCTGGCCGAATGCCAGCCCTTTCCCGTCTCATAATCCATAACAAACATGTGATTGGTAAAAATCGTGCCAAACCCCAGCTGTTCTTCCGACGGTATGGTGCGCAAAATCTCTGTCATGGTTACTGGAACTGCCATTATTAAAGCCCCCTACTTATTTTTAGTTTGAGCCAGAGGCTGGTTAAAGATCCGGGGCGTACCGCCCGCTTTGGTCTTTAACCAGCCTCAATATCTTTCAGAATATGAAATTACCGCGAAGCTACTCGTTTTTATTCATTATATGTTGCCTTTTGTATACATGTCAAGTGTTGTTCGTTCTTTATTCATCATATTTTGGGCAACTGTAAGCTCTTGTCTCACTTGCGCGGACGATGTACCGCCATAGGAGTTACGGGCATCAACACAGGTTTCAATCTTGATGGCTTCCAGAATATCCGCCTCAAACAGCTCGGAAAAGGCTTTGAATTCGTCTAACGTCACATCCATCAGCCATTTGTTATGCTCAATACAATAGGCAACAGCCTTGCCAACCACTTCATGGGCCTGGCGGAAGGGAAGCCCCTTTTTCACCAGATAATCGGCCATATCGGTGGCATTGGAGAAATCGTTGCGCAGCACCTGGCGCATCCGGTTCTCATTGACCCTCATGTCGCGCAGCATGGAAGCATAGGTGGTCAGACTGAATTTCAGCGTGTCAATGGCGTCAAACAGTCCTTCCTTATCCTCCTGCAGGTCCTTATTGTAGGCCAGCGGCAGTCCCTTGGACACCGTCAGAATTCCCATCAGGTGACCAAATACCCGGCCGGTCTTGCCGCGCACCAATTCCGCCACATCGGGATTCTTCTTCTGCGGCATAATGCTCGAGCCGGTGCAATGGGCGTCGTCCAGTTCAATGAATGAAAACTCACTGGAAGACCAGAGAATGATTTCTTCGCTGATCCGGCTCAAATGCATCATCAAAATGGAAGCGAAAGAAAGAAACTCCATAATGTAATCCCGGTCGCTTACCGCGTCCATGCTGTTTTCGTACACCTGGCTGAATTTGAGCTGCTCGGCCACATAGTGCCGGTCGATCGGGAAGGTAGTCCCGGCCAGGGCGCCGGCCCCCAGCGGCATGATATCGGTGTGTTCCCACACGCCGTGCAGGCGGTTAAAGTCCCGGCTCAGCATAAAAAAGTAGGCCAGCATATGATGGGAGAACAAAATGGGCTGAGCCCGCTGCAAATGAGTATAGCCGGGCATAACCGTATGAGGATACTTGGCAGCCACGTCCAGGATAGCCTGCTGCATATCCATGATCAGTCCGGCAATATACCGGATTTCCTTTTTCAGATACATATGGGTATCCAGCGCCACCTGATCGTTACGGCTGCGGGCAGTATGCAGCTTGCCGCCTACCGCACCGATCCGTTCGGTCAGCCGTTTTTCAATATTCATATGGATATCTTCCAGGGAGATTTCAAAGGAAAAATGTCCGGCCTCAATGTCCGCAAGAATCGAGGTAAGCCCTTCAATAATCGTGTCCGCCTCTCCGGTGCTGATAATGCCGCACTTAGCCAGCATACGGGCATGGGCGATGCTGCCGGCAATATCCTCCCGGTACATCCGTTGATCAAAAGAAATGGAGGAGGTAAACTCCTCCACCATAACGTCGGTACTTTTGGCAAAACGTCCGCCCCAAAGCTTTGACATACTATCCATTCTCCTTCTGCATCAGCGCCCGGACTTTTAACGGCAGACCGAAGAGGTTGATGAAGCCTTCTGCGTCTTTCTGGTTGTATACTTCGTCGCGGCCGAAAGTGACAAAGCCTTCATGGTATAAGGAGTACGGCGATTTGGCACCGGCACTGATGATATTGCCTTTATACAGTTTCAGCCGGACCACACCGCTGACCGTCTGCTGGGTGGTATTGACAAACGCGTCCAGCGCTTCCCGGAGCGGTGAGAACCACATGCCGTCATAAACCAGCTCGGCGTAGCGGACAGCCACCTGTTCCTTGTAATGCAGCGTAGCGCGATCCAGGGTTAAGTATTCCAATTCTCGGTGGGCATAGTACAAAATCGAGCCGCCCGGATTTTCGTATACACCGCGGGATTTCATGCCTACCAAACGGTTCTCCACTATATCGGTGATGCCGATGCCGTTGGCGGCGCCCAGGGCGTTGAGTTTTTCCAATAAAGCCACGGCATCCATTTTTTCACCGTTAACCGCTACCGGAATACCTTTTTCAAAAGTAACTTCCACATAGGTCGGTTTATCCGGCGCTTTTTCCGGCGTAGTGGTAACCATGTAGACATCGTCCTGCGGTTCGTTCCAGGGATCTTCCAGGTCGGCGCCTTCATGGCTTAAGTGCCAGATATTGCGGTCCATGCTGTAGGGTCTTTTCTTTGTGACAGGCACCGGAATGCCATGTTTTTCAGCATAATCAATAGCGTCTTCCCGGGAACGGATGTCCCAGAGCCGCCAGGGAGCGATAATCTGCAAATGCGGGGCCAGTGCTTTTACGGTCAATTCAAAGCGTACCTGGTCATTGCCTTTACCGGTAGCACCGTGACAGATGGCGTCGGCGCCTTCCTTCTCGGCAATTTCCACCATCGCCTTGGCAATGATCGGCCGGGCAAAAGAAGTGCCCAGCAGGTATTTGCCTTCGTAGATGGCGCCTGCCTTCAGTGTCTGCCATACGTATTTTTCCACAAAGGGTTTGGTCAAATCTTCAATATATACCTTGCTGGCGCCCGATTTAATCGCTTTTTCCCGGACCGGTGCCAGTTCGTCACCTTGTCCGACATCGGCGCACATAGCAATGACTTCACACTGATAGTTTTCTTTCAGCCACGGAATAATAACCGACGTATCCAGGCCACCTGAATAGGCCAAAACCACTTTTTTAATACTGCTCATTTTTCAAAATCCCCCTATTTACTTATGTATCCACTATGGATTTTTCTTTATTTTTTCCCCATTAATAACGCCATAATCGCCTTCTGCACATGCAAACGATTTTCCGCTTCGTCAAATACGGCCGACTGCGGTCCTTCCAGAACTTCCTCGGTGATTTCCTCACCCCGGTGAGCCGGCAGGCAATGCAGTACAATGGCATCCGGTTTGGCTTCCTGCATCAGACGGCCGTTCACCTGAAAACTGGCAAAGGCTTTCTTTCTGGCCTGCTGCTCAGCCTCCTGTCCCATACTAGCCCAGACATCGGTATATACCACATCGGCGTCCTTAGCCGCGAGCAGCGGGTCGGTCACCACTTCTATCTGGGTACCGTACAGGGCGGCGTCTTGCTTGGCTTGTGCAAGCATATCAGCCTGCGGCTCATAGCCGGGCGGCGTCGCTACGGCGAAATGCATGCCGACCTTGGCACAGGCGTGCATCAGCGCGTGGACCATGTTGTTGCCGTCACCGATAAAGGCCATTTTGCGGCCTTTCAGTTCGTTCTTGTATTCCTGCACGGTAAAAATATCGGTCAACGCCTGGCAGGGATGCAATAAATCGGTCAACCCGTTAATAATCGGAATAGTGGCATAGCGGGCCAGTTCTTCCACCTTGTCATGGGCAAAGGTCCGGATCATAATGCCGTCAACATAGCGCGACAGGACGCGAGCCGTATCCTTGATCGGTTCCCCGCGGCCGATTTGCAGGTCTCTGTCGCTTAGAAACAAAGCCGTACCGCCAAGCTGCCACATGCCCACCTCAAAAGAAACGCGGGTCCGGGTGGACGACTTCTCAAAAATCATCCCCAGGGTTTTGCCCTTCAGCAGGTGATGCTGCTCACCGCGCCGCTGTTTTTCCTTCAAATCTTTGGCCAGCTCGAGAATCTCAAACACCTCGGCAACCGACAAATCGTGAATCGACAATAAATCCTTATTCTTTATGCCCATGGCACATAACCCCCACTTTATCTCATTATACAAATATATCAAGTGATCTGTCTACTTTGAAGGCGTAAAAGAATTCGCGGGAATTTTTCCGCAAGGCAAAGCGAAGAAGGCACACACATCGGACATATGTAAGCCGACGCATTGCGGGAAAAGACCCGTAAAGTCATTATGATTTCAGAGTGGACAGACCGCTAACAGCTTGGCAACTCTAAACCAAGGAAAGGCTGTTATCCTTCATTAGATTAGGGTTATCAAACTACTCCCTGGCAAAACGCTTTCCCGTTTTGCTCTTTATAAATCCGCGAAGGTTGCCGCTAAGAATACTTTCTTCGCAGCAACCTTCCGTCAACTTTGTTAGGGCGTGTTGACACCAGTGTTCATGGCCCATCTTCCGGCGGACTTCCGCCATACTGCGTTAAATTTCCCCGAAGACCCGCCCTACTCTGCTGCCAGTACTTTATCCAATGTGGTCATAACCTCGTCAATGTGGCCGCGATTGATATTCAGCGGCGGTACGAACCGCAGTATGTCGCCGGCAGTGCAGTTGATGATAGCGCCCTGGGCCAAACATTTATTGACGATGTCCCGGCCCGGACGGGTCAGCTTGGCGCCCAGGATCAGGCCCTTGCCGCGCACTTCGGTAATCAGCGCCGGATACTTTTCTTTCAATTTGATAAGCTTGGCCAACAGGTATTCACCCATAGCAACGGTATTGTTCAGCAATTGTTCTTCCCCGATGCAGTCCAATACGGCGTTGGCCGCAGCACAGGCCAGCGGATTGCCGCCGAAGGTGCTGCCGTGGTCACCGGCCGCAAAGGCAGCCGCCACTTTCTCGGTGGTCATAAAAGCGCCGATCGGCACGCCGCCGCCCAAGCCTTTGGCCACCGTGGCAATGTCAGGTTTTACGCCGAAAGTCTGGTAGGCGAACAAACTGCCCGTCCGGCCCATACCGGTCTGAATTTCATCAAAGATAAGCAGGGCCCCGGTTTGGTCACAAAGCTCACGGACAGTTTCCAGATAGCCCGGTTCAGGCATATTGACGCCGCCCTCGCCTTGAATGGGCTCCAGCATGACGGCACAGGTCTTTGCTGCCGACATGAGCGCTTTCAATTCGTCCAGGTTGTTATAGTGAACATACCGGAAGCCGCCCGGCAGCGGTTCATAGCCTTCATGGTATTTGGGCTGACCGGTAGCGGTCAGCGCCGCCAGCGTCCGGCCGTGAAAGGAATCATAGGCCGTAATGATTTCGACCTTGTCAGGACTGATGGTCTTGGCGTATTTACGGGCCAGTTTAATAGCCCCCTCATTGGCTTCGGCGCCGCTGTTGCCAAAAAACACCCGGTCCATGCCGCTTTGCTCCGCCAGCTTTTGAGCCAGCGTCGCCTGCTGCTCGGTATAGTACAGGTTGGAGCAATGAATCAGCCGGCCGGCCTGTTTGGCGATGGCCGCCACCAACTTGGGATGGGCATGCCCTAAAATATTGACGGCGATACCGCCCAGGAAATCAATATATTTTTTGCCGTTATTATCATACACATACGGCCCTTCACCATGGGACAACACGATTGGATAACGGGCAAACACTTTCATATAGTGCCGCTCATCGGTTTTCATGATGATCTGTTGATCCATTTCGAATACTGCCTCCTTTGAGAACCACTGATTTATTCACACCGCACATCCTAGCGGTTCCCTCGTCTAACCGTTTGCCATTGTTTTACCGACTCTTTACAATTTCCGTGCCGATACCGGCGGAAGTAAATATTTCCAGCAGCAGCGAGTGGGGCTGCCGGCCGTCAATAATATGGGCCTTCACCGCGCCGCCCGACAAGGCCCGGATGCAAGCCTCCACCTTTGGAATCATGCCGCCGTCAATGGTGCCGTCCTGAATCATGCCCTGGGCGTCTTCAAAGGTTAGCGTGGAAATAAAGGTGCTCTTATCGTGATAATCACGGTAAATACCTTCCACATCGGTCAACAGCATCAGTTTTTCCGCCTCCAGTGCGCCGGCGATTTCTCCGGCCACGTAGTCAGCGTTGATGTTATAGGTGGCGTTGTCAATGCCCCGGCCGATCGGCGCGATGACCGGAATATAATCCTGATCCAGTAGCGTATGGAGCAGCCCGGCATTAATCTTGACCACATCGCCGACAAAGCCGATATCGGCTTTTTTTACCTCGCCGTTCTCATATATCTCTGCCAAATGTTTTTCGGCGATCACCAAATCGGCATCCTTGCCGCTAAGGCCGACGGCCTTGGCTCCCTGCTGGTTCAGTAGGCAGACAATTTCGCTGTTGATTTTTCCCGCCAGCACCATTTCGGCCACTTCCACCGTTTCCGCGTCGGTTACACGAAGGCCGCTGACAAAGGTCGACTGCTTGCCGAGCTGTTTCAAAAAGCCGGTAATCTCCGGACCGCCGCCATGGACGACCACCGGGCGCATACCGACGCATTTCATCAGAATAATATCTTTAATAACCTGCTGCTTCAGCTCGCCGTTAATCATGGCGTTGCCGCCGTATTTAATAACTACCGTTTTGCCGGCAAACTGCTGCATATAAGGCAGCGTTTCTATTAGTACCGCCGCCGTTCTTTCCGGTGAATGAATCATTGCATCAACACTCCTTTATAGGAAAAACCAGCCCTGATAGATGCCCGGTCAAGGCTCTGCCAGCGCCGGTTATACATCAGGTATGGTATTCTCCGTTGATTTTCACATATTCATAGGAGAAGTCGCAAGTCCAGACTGTAGCCTTGGCCGGACCGACGTTCAGGTCTACCTGAACCACAATATCGTGATCCGCCATCACTGTCCGCAACGCCTGTTCGTCATACTGGGCACCCAGGCCTTTTTCCACAATGGTAATTCCGCCGATAGCCAGCGAGGTTTTTTCCGGTACTACCGTCGCTTCCGAATAGCCTACGGCGCAAAGAATCCGTCCCCAATTAGGGTCCTGGCCAAAGAAGGCCGTTTTGACCAGCGGCGATTTGGCTATGGCCATGGCCGCCTTTTTGGCGTCGTCGAAGGAAGCGGCACCGCAAACATTCACCTCCAGGAATTTGGTGGCCCCTTCGCCGTCACGGGCCACCAGTTTGGCCAGCGTGGTGCAGAGGGTGGTAAGAGCGCTTTTAAAAGCTTGATAGTCGTCGCCTGTCGTATCGTTTATCACCGGATTTCCCGCCAGACCGTTAGCCATAACACCGACCATATCATTGGTACTGGTATCACCGTCTACCGTCACCATGTTGAACGATACCCCGACCGCCTCGCTCAGTGCCTGCTTCAATGCCGGTGCACTAATGGCGGCATCGGTGGTAACAAAACCCAGCATGGTGGCCATATTGGGATGAATCATGCCGGAGCCTTTGGCAATACCGGCGATACGAACGGTCTTACCGCCCAGTTCGAACTCATAGGCGCAAATTTTCAAAAACGTATCGGTGGTCAGAATGGCCTGAGCCGCCTGTTGATGTCCTTCGACCGACATGGCCTTGACGGCAGAGTGAATCCCGGCCGTTACTTTGTCCATCGGCATGGTCACGCCGATGATCCCGGTGGAAGCCACCAACACTTCCTCCGGTGTAACGTTAAGAGCCTCCGCGGTAATGTCAGCCATAGCCACAGCATCGGTCATGCCCTGCTCGCCGGTGCAGGCATTGGCGCAACCCGAATTAACGATAAACGCTGAAGCTTTGCCGCCGGCCACATGCTTGCGTGACACCACAACAGGCGCCGCCGCCATGATATTGGTTGTGAATACGGCTGCCGCTGCCGCCGGTTGAGTGCTGTATATAATGGCTACGTCTTCTTTGCCACTTTTTTTAATACCTGCTTTAATCCCCGCCGCTTTAAACCCCTGCGGGGCCGTAATGCCTCCGGTTATTTCTTTCAACATATGTGTATGCCTCCTCATGCTGGACGACGTCCGTCCGCTATTATAATGGGCCTCTTAATTATTAGGGATAAAGCGGTGCCTGCTCCAGACCGGTACGTTCCTCCAGACCGAACATGACATTCAGGTTCTGTACGGCCTGACCGGCGGCGCCTTTCACCAGATTGTCAATGGCTGATACCACGATCACCCGGTTGGTCCGGCTGTCGATATGCCAGCCCAGATCGCAGAAATTGGAGCCGCGCGTCTGTTTGGTTGACGGATATCCGCCCCGTCCCAAGAGTCGGATAAAGTACTCCTCTTGGTACAGGCTTTGGAATGCCTCGTCGACCTGGCTTGCTGTCACACCGGCTTTCAGGCTGGCATAACAGGTGCTGAGGATGCCTCTGGCCATCGGCACCAAATGGGGCGTAAAGCTTAGGATTACCGGTTCACCGGCCAGGAGGCTGAGCGCCTGCTCAATTTCCGGAGTATGGCGGTGGCCGGCGATATTATAGGCTTTCAAGTTTTCAAATACTTCCGTAAAGTGACTGCCCAATGACAGGCTGCGGCCGGCACCGGAGACGCCTGACTTGGCGTCGACAATGATCGTATGTAGTTCAATCAGTTGGCAGCTAACCAGGGGCGCCAGGGCCAAAATGCTGGCCGTGGTATAGCAGCCCGGATTACCGACAATGGTGGCTTCCTTAACGGCGTCGCGATTCAGTTCGGTGAGTCCGTATACGGCATTGGCTTCTGGATGCGTATGGGGTACCTTATACCACTGTTCATAAACGCCCACGTCACGGAAGCGATAGTCGGCGCCCAGATCAATGATCTTAACGCCTTGCGCTGACAGCCGTTTGCCGGCTTCCATGGCATGGCCATGCGGCAGGGCAATAAAGGCAACGTCGCTGTCGGCCAGCTTATCCAGGTCCTTCATGCTTTCCAATGTTTTATCATAAAACCCTGTTATATGGGGATATATCGACTGAATGGCGGTGCCGGTCTGACTTTCCGAGGTGATATGAACAATCTCGGCCTGAGGATGGTTGGCTAAAATACGCAATAGTTCTTCTCCTGTATAGCCGGTGGCACCAATAATGCTGACTTTCATACTTTTCCCTCCTTCATATTAATAATTATACATCTATTTGAATAAAGATGCAACAGGCTTATGTATTTTGTATTTTATTATTTTGTCATACCTGCAGCTAATTCTAATCTTATCATACCGGCCTGTCCGCAGGGAAGCCGCAACCGTTGTATTTTCAGCTTTGTTTAAGGGATAAGCCGAGGTTTAACCGAGAGTCATTGAGTACACACTATAACAGAGAAAAAAATCTGCCGGCAAACCAGGCAGGACTCACACCGATTTATATAGTATAATTATATATACAGAGCGTGTTAACAAGGAGGATGATATTATTGGTAAAACAACAACCAGCCTCGCCATTTGTCCGTTACGGTAAAAAGTATTTCATGCTGCTCCTCGGCTCTATTTTTGCCGCTATCGGTCTGGAGGAGTTTCTGATCCCCAATCAGATCATTGACGGTGGCATCGTCGGCATCTCGATTATGGCCAGCCACCTAAGCGGTTTTTCGATGAGCATCTTTCTCATTTTGCTGAATCTGCCCTTTTTTTACCTCGGTTATATGCAAATCGGCAAGACCTTTGCCTTGTCCACTTTATTTTCCGTTCTTTCGCTGGCGTTTTGGACCTCCATACTGCATCCGGTGCCACAACTGACCACTGACCTGTTTTTGGCGGCGGTCTTCGGCGGCATCATTGTCGGGGTTGGGGTCGGACTGATTATCCGCTATGGCGGCTCGCTGGACGGGACCGAAATTATCGCCATTATCATGGATAAAAAAACCGGCTTTTCCGTAGGCGAAATCATTATGTTCTTTAACCTGTTTATTTTAGGCAGCGCCGGATTGGTCTATACCTGGGACAAAGCCATGTATTCCCTGGTGGCTTACTTTGTCGCTTTCAAGGTGATCGACATTACAATTGAAGGTTTAGATGAGTCTAAAGGAGTTATCATCGTATCTGAGAATCCGGAGGAAATTTCCTCTGCTTTAATGGCCCGCCTTGGCCGCGGCGTAACGGTGCTCCATGGGGAAGGAGGCTATACCGGTGCGCCCAAGAAGATTCTCTATTCGGTTATGACTCGTTTAGAAATTGCTAAATTAAAGGGAATTGTCCAGGAAAAAGACGAGGAAGCCTTTGTCACCATCACCGATGTCCATGATGTAATGGGCGGCCGGGTGAAAAAGAAGGCCATTCACTAGGTAAGCACTAATTAAATAAACCTGTTGGCCTGGCGAGAGATTTTTTCGTCTGGCAAGAAAGTAAAACCGCAGGAATAGCGGCCCCTATTTCAAGGTTTGCTGACGCAGCCAGGCGGAAAAAGCTCCGTCAGGACGCGCAGTGTGAATTAATCAG